>JAJYOH010000023.1 GCA_021796315.1 Chloroflexota bacterium | reverse complement strand
GTACTTGTTTAGCGTTCAAAGGTAGGAACTGAAGGTAAATCAGCTTGGAGCGGAAGATTAATCACCAGAGATACTGGATTTCCGCCAAAGCGTTGCAACTCAACGAGATAATCAAGGATCGGAATGGAATGTTGACGACAGGTAACCAAAACACTCGACAAAATTGCATGAGTAGCCGCGCCTGGTTTGGAGCGATTACAGCCATTTGTTTTTCGAGTGATGACCGCAGGACGAATCATGCGCTCGGCCATGTTGTTGGTGGGATCCAGTTCGTTGACATACAGGAACCGCAACAAATGCGGACGATGCTTACGCAGGCGTTTGGCAAAACGAGCATTGTCGCGATCGCTCAGCCTGCGTTTTGGAGCGATCAAAGCGTCAAGACGTGCTTCCAAATCTCGGGTGCGCTGGGAAAAAGTGAATGGATCCAGGCTCGATTTTTGTTTCTTCAATTCCAAGGCCTCCTGCAAAACGGTGGTCATCTGATGCGCAAATTGCAGTGCTCGTCCATTCTTGCTCTCTTGCATTTCCTTCAGATCCTTGAGCAAGTGGCTCATACATTTTTGTTTCAACCAGGTGCTCAATCGTTTATCATCATAAGCCAGGAAACAGTCCGAAGCCAGAATTCCTTTGAACTCACGACCCAGGATATCTACCACCACATCGCTGCTGCGATTATCCCGAATGGCATAGACCGTCAAATCCCGATTGGTGAAGACCCACAGCCAGGCAGCCAGCGTACCGATCCGCCAACCCGTTTCATCGGCATGGACTACACTGCACTGCCGTATCATTTCAAGCAACGCTTCATAAACCGGTCTGGCCGTGTTGGAAAGTGTTTGATCGGATTGACACCAGCCACTGCGGCTCACCTGCAATCCAAAGGCATCCTGCAGAACCTCACTCACCTTGCCGTACGAGACTCCCAGCCGATGCTTGAGATCAGTTGCCAGCGCTTTAGCCCGCGGTCCCACCAAGACTCCCGCCGCTCCCGTGGCTTGCGAGGTCTGATCTGGATGTCGCGACCTCACTCGTTTGTGGCACTCCCGACAATAGCCACTGTAGGTTATGAAGTGGGTCGTCTTCACCTCAATCACCGGAATATCCGTTTCATACTGATCGTGTTTGTGTATCTCGCACACCTTACCACCACACTCTGGACACCCCTGCAATTTGGCGGTCTTCGTTTCCGTGATCTGCTTGATCGTTGGCTTGGCTCGATGCGCAAACTGCCCTTGCCCTTTCTTGCGCCCCGACCGCTTGGGTCTTTCCACCCATTTCCGACGAGCGAACGGCGCCGCCTGGCGTTTCCCGGCTCGCTTCAATTCCTCCACTTCCTTTTGAAGCTTTTCAATAATCGCCAGAGCCTGAGCCAGTTGCTTCTCCAGCTCTGCGATCCGCTCATCCTTCGAGTTTGGAAGTTTGTTTTTGTTCCGCTTTCTGCTCATCGTCATCAGTTTACTTTTTCTTGTCCATCTTTTGCAAGAGTCTTTCGACCAGTATTTTTAAGACCTTTGACCCTTTTCTAATCTTTACTTTTGAACGCTAAACAAGTACTGTTGATTCATAGAACACATGTGCTGTATAATTGAATTAGTGTCTCAAATGTCCAAGCCAAACATTAGACAAGGAGAAAAATATTATGCCTGCACAAAAATCCGAGATCAAATTATCTGTGAACGGAAAAGATGTCAATGCGTATCTGGCCCAACCCGCCAACGGCGGGCCGGGGATTTTATTGCTTCACGCCTGGTGGGGGCTCAAACCTTTCTTCAAGCAGGTTTGCGATCAAATTGCGGAGCAGGGTTTTACGGTGCTTGCGCCTGATCTATATCAAGGTGACATTGCAAAAACGATTGACGAAGCCAAGACGCTGCACGATAAACATGAAAACGAATTCATGGGTGATATCGTCAAGGCAGCGAAGGATCATCTTGCATCGCTTCGACCGGGCAAACCGATTGGCGTGATGGGATTTTCCATGGGCGCGGCCTGGGCGATTATGACCATGACCAAAGAGCCGGATGTCGCCGCGACGGTTTTATTCTATGGCGCCTACAGCCCGGATTTCAGCAAAGTGAAATCAAAAGTTCTCGGACACTTCAGCGACAACGATGAGTGGGAGCCGCTGGACGGTGTGCAGGCCATGGAACAGGATATGAAAAATGCCGGACTGGATGTAACGCTTCATATCTACCCGGGAGTTGCTCATTGGTTCGTTGAATCTGATCGCCCCGAATACGATCCCGCGGCTGCCAAGCTGGCATGGGATCGAACGTATGAGTTTTTGAAGAAGAATATTACATAGTAGTAAAATAAATAAAAACGTCATTGCGAGCGAAGCGACATCGTACTCGAAGAGTAAGCAATCTCCTCTTGAAAGAGGAGATTGCTTCGGGAAGAACACCCTCGCAATGACATCAAGGAGAAATCATGCCCGAAAATTTTGATGTGGTTGTTATTGGTGCGGGACCCGCTGGATATGTGGCCGCGATTCGCGCGGCGCAGCTCAAACAGAAAGTCGCAATCGTTGACAAGCAATGGCTCGGCGGCGTGTGTTTGAATGTCGGTTGCATTCCGTCAAAATCTTTGTTGAAGAATGCCGAGGTCGCTCACATTTTGCGCGAGCGCGGAAAAGATTTTGGATTCTCGTTCGACAATTTAAAGTTGGATTATGGTGTGGCTGTCAAACGCTCGCGGCAGAATTCAGACCGATTGACCAAGGGCGTTGGATTCTTGATGCGGAAAAATAACATCGCTGTTTACATGGGTGAAGCGCATCTGACCAAGCCGACAACGGTCACCGTTAAAGATAAAGATGGCAAGCTGACGGAGTTATCTGCTAAGAACATCATCGTCGCCACGGGCGCGAGCGCAGCTATCCCCGGCGCATGGAAAGTCGACGGCGAAAAAGTCGTCACGTATCTCGAAGCCATTTTGCAGGAAAAGCTTCCGAAATCGGTGATCGTGATCGGGTCCGGCGCGATCGGTGTGGAATTCGCAACAGTCTGGAGTTCCTACGGCGTGGATGTCACCATCGTCGAAATGCTTCCGCGCTTGGTCCCGCTTGAAGACGAAGAAGTCTCGAAAGAGTTGGAAAAAGAATTCAAGAAGCGCGGCATCAAATGTTTGGTTGGGAATAAAGTCGAGTCTGTCGAAGCGACCAGGACGGGCGTAAAGGTTACGGTGTCCGTTGACGGCAAGACAACGCCACTCGAAGCGGATCAGGCTTTGGTCGCGATCGGGTTCCGTCCCAATTCAAAGGGGCTCGGACTCGAAGAAGTCGGGGTCAAGATCAGCGAGCGCGGCTTTGTCGAAGTCAACGAAAAAATGCAGACGAATGTGCCGAGCATTTATGCCATCGGTGATGTGACTGGAAAGTTGATGCTGGCGCACGTCGGCTCGGCGATGGGAATCATTGCCGCGGAAAATATCGCCGGCGCGGAAACGATCACGCTCGATTACGAAATGATGCCGCGCGCCACGTATTGCCAGCCGCAAGTCGCGTCGTTCGGGCTGACCGAAGCACAGGCGAAGGAACGCGGCTACAACATCAAGATCGGACGCTTTCCATTTCAAGCGAACGGCAAAGCGCTCGGCATGGGCGATTATGCAGGCTGGGTCAAGATCGTAATGGATGAAAAGTATGGCGAGATTTTGGGCGCGCACATGATCGGCCCCGAAGTGACTGAGCTTCTCCCCGAATTAACTTTGGCGCACATGATGGAATTAACTCCGAATGAGATCGCGCGCAACGTCCACGCACACCCCACGCTTTCAGAAGTTTTGATGGAAGCCGCGCACGGCGCGGAAGGAACGCCGATACATATTTAGTGAATAGGAAATAGTGAATGGAGGATAGACAGCCCGGCGAATTTCGCGGGGCTGTCTGTTTGTGATTACCATAGTTGATGCACTTCAGCGCGAATATATTTATTATAGACTTCGCGAATCTTCTGCATGGTCGCATCGGATAGCGCAGGCAAGTCAGCGGCATTGACATTGTCTTCTGCCTGCAAAGGCCGCTTCGCGCCGGGGATGGCGCAAACAACTTCGGAAGTCTGATCGCAAAGCTACTCTGGCCCGATTTGGAATTGCGATCTCCAATTCTTATCCCCGTACAGCCTGTCGAAATCTTCGAGTTTCTTCTCGTGCTCATCCACCTGATTCGTAATGATCTCACTGCGTGAAGAGGCGGGCACCAATTCCATTGTCAGATATTCAAAAATTGCGTTGATCTCCGATGATTCCAGGTTGCAAGCGATCTCATACGCGTCATCCAGGGTTTTGATCCTGCCGAAGCAATCATCTTCAACAGACGCCATTGCCCGGTGGACACTGATGCTTATGGCCCGGCTTTCGGGAACACGGAGTTTTTCCGCAGGCAGAGATTCGTAAACAACGCGCAGTTCTCCCATGTGACCGATCTCATCCCGACGCAGATCTCTCCAAAAATCGGTCATCCCCGGAACATGTGAAAATCGCTTCGCAAAAATAGCGTACAGATCGGCAACTCGTTTCTCGATCTTAATCGCCCGGTCGAGAATCTCCCCAATTGTCAAATCGATATTTTGATCGACCATCTCTTCTCCCAATGCAACAAACAATGACGAAGTCCGTGAATGCGGCGATCATCAACTTTTGTTATCTGAATATAACCCTCGTTCCATATAAAATATATACCGAATTTTACCGATGGGCAAGCGCCATACAATAACAATAATGGTTCTACCGTTTTTAACGGGAATCTCTTTCCTCAACACGAAGGACACAACGGACACGAAGGAAAAAAGCCCGCAAAATCCCGAAATCTTTCCCCTTTGTGCACTCACCTGCACTGCACCACACCTGCCCTGGCGGGCGGTGCCAGGGAACGCAGTGCGGTGCAAGTGTCGTGCCCTTCGTGGTTAAGTATTTTCCCGCTAAATACGGGAGAGCCACAATAATTTTATATGAAGGATTTCGGTTATGTCCTGCCAGCAATCCGATTCCACATACTCAGCCCATCAAGACTTTATGTTTCATTTCTCTACCGTACATCATAAGATTTTTACCGCAAAGAGCGCGGCACCTGCCCTGGCCTGCGGCGCCAGGGAGAACGCACTGGGCCATAGGCAAAGTAAAGGTTTTCTTAGCGAACTTCGCGTGCTAAGCCCTGCGTTTTTTCAGGGTCGCGGTTAAATTTTTTGGCTTATACGGTAGAGAGTGTTCCATTCATGATCAGAAATTATTGGGGCAAAAATGAAGACACTCGCGATTTTGAGAGCAGTGATAAAATAAAATTGACTTTTTTCAAGAGGGACGGGCCAAATGTGCAGTAAGAAGAATGATTTGCCAAAAGTATTTCCATTTGTAATACAGGAGCCGGTTCGCAAAACAGAACCTGCCGCGCCTCCGCCCCCGCCCAAACGAAAGAGCAGGGTTTCGGAGAGTGGACTATTGAGTGCAGTGATGTCCCTGCTCAGTCTCAGCGCATTGACCGTTGCCATGCTTGGCGGCGCAAGGCTTCTCATCGATATTTTTGCCGAAGGGCTCGCCAAAGGGCTGCCGCACTTTTGGGCAAAAGCTGTGGTACTGGGGCTGGCATATGTCTTTGGCTGGGTGACTGGCATTCTCTCCGTTCGCGTCTACAATAACAAGATCCTGCCCATCATCATCAGAATTTACACCTGGGGAACCATCGCGGCTGTTTGCTACCTGTACATTATGATCATCCAGAGATTGTACCGGCAAAGCTACGATCCGACACATTACTGGGCCTACCTTGTGATTGTTTTTGCCGGGCTGGGTGCGCTGCTTGGTTTACATCTGATCATTGAGGGACTCGATCTTCGCTTATATTCCATTCCCCTGCTCATTGTTTGTCTGGTTCAGGTTGCTTTCATCGTCATGCGCTATGTTTTCACCGACAATGCTGATTCCAGGTTCCTGCTCGGCGACCTTTTTTTCCTTACCGCCATGGTGACATCCGCCAGCCTCATGCTGGCCCACCTTGGAGTCCTGATGCCGTTCCGAAGATGGCTGACAAGATTCTTCGACCGAAACAGCGTTGTGATACAGCCGGACGGATAAGTAAACAAAAAAACTCCTGAAGCAAATTTGCTTCAGGAGTTTTTT
Source organism: Chloroflexota bacterium (assembly GCA_021796315.1). The sequence goes on along the minus strand of JAJYOH010000023.1, from coordinate 16,581 downwards.
GTTAAGCTCTAATCATCGTCAACAACATTTTGAATTTCTTTACCGCTCGCAGAGCGTGCGGCTCATTGGCAGGCAGGATGATCGCTTCGCCCGCACTCAAAGTGTAAGCGCGACCCGAGATAATGATCTCCGCCTCTCCGTCCAGGATGTGAGCAAGCGCATCGAAGGGAGCGGTATGTTCGCTTAGTTCCTGTCCGGCGGCAAAGGCAAAGAGCGTCACATTGCCCGCCTCTGCTTTTGTAATTTGTCGGCTAACGACTGAATCTTCCTGATAAGCGGCAAGGTCAGCCACCTTGAGTACTTGTGATTTCGGTGCAGTAGGCATGGTTCCTCTATTTAATTTCGATTGTATATCCGGCAGGCAAACGCGTAAAGCGCTGCGTGCCGGTTACCACCAACACCGCCGACTGGCCTGTCTTTAATGAGAGCGGGATTTCAGCAGTCTGATCGGCATTGATCGCGATATTTTGAACAGTAGTCTTGTCGCCTTTGACGATCAATGCAAGACGGAAGGTCTGCGGCAGGGCATTCTCGATGCGGGCAAAACCGTTTGCCTGCCAGCCGCCATCATCCGCTTCAAAATCGGACGAGTAGTTGATCGCCGCTATGGATACATCGTCCAGCAAAAGGCCTTCCCCGTTAACCGCTGCATCGGTCACATATTCAAAACGCAATTGAACTTTCCTACCCGCGTAAGACGACAAGTCGACATTCTCTTTGATCCATTTTGCCGCATTGCCGCCGCCGCTCAAGCCGTTGTAACCACAGCCGTAAGAATTGCCGGATTTATCCTTATCCGAGCAGGCCGGCGTTTTAAGAATACTCCAATTTTGGCCGTCGGTGGACGCTTCAAGATAAAGATAATCGTAACCTTTCTCGAGGTCATACCATGTCCAGTAGGAAAGCTTCACTGGGCCGCTGACGCTGGTCAGGTCGAACTCGTGTGTAAGAGTCATATCCGATGAATCACCTTTGTTCGACCAGAAGGCATACTTGCCCGAATGCGGATCGGTCGGCAAAAGCCCGGCCACAGTGGAACCGCTGAAATTCAAGGTGTGATCGCCGGCGCACGTAATTTTGATATAGTCCGCGCCGTATTGATTGACCGAATGATTCTGCGCTGACTGTGGACAGGTTGTGATCGTCTCGGTCTCCGATGCTTGCGGCGAATCTTTGTAATTGTGATAGACATAACGCCCGTCGCCAACCGAGCCGTCCTTCAAATAATTGGTCACCATCCAATCCACGACCACATCGTCGGCAGTCGCTGGCTGGCCGGTCTGTGGATCAGTGATGTTGAGATTCTTGAGCGTGTCGTCCACGCTCGTCAAGCCGTTCTCCTGATCTTTGACGAGCGCCTGCGTGGCTTTATCGCCGAAGCGGTCGAGGAAATAATCGAGGAAGAGAAAAGACGCTCCATAATGGGGGCCGTTCGAGCCGGGGTCGGGAAGCCAATCGGTCAAATTGAGATCGGGATTAGTGATGAAATCAAAATCAAAATAGGCCGGATAGCCGTTTAGATATTCTGCCAGAACCGAGAAGCCTTCATTCATCCATGACGTTTCGTTACGATCGAGGTTCCAGTGGATCATGTGCTGGAACTCGTGAGCCAGTGTTCCATAAGTATATTGATCGTTGAGGGCGCTGTTATCGGCATTGAACACGAACATTTCGTGGCCGTTGGAATATTTATGAACCTTCGGATTGTATTCATCGGGCGTGGAAAAATATCCGGCGTTGGATGCGCCCGTGCCGCGTGTGTAAACAATATAAATGTGCGGATCGTTATCGACTCCCGGCGTCCATTCGCTGCCAAAGAATTCGCGGTCAGTGGGATAGATTTTATTTTCGAAGGTGTCCATTAAATTTTTCATGTCCCCTTCATTGATCTTGACCCCATCCTGCGCCCAGAAATAAGTATGCGCTGTGATGTAACGAAGTGTGGCGCGGATCTGGAAAGTATCGTTGGTATCCACGTTGCTGATCCAAAACTTTTGTGTATCCCCAACCTGAAAAGGTGCGGTGGGCGCAGGCAAAGTATTCGGAACATTACAAACCTGCTTAAGGCGGCAGGCCAGATCGTATAAATCGCTATCGGGCACGATGGTTTTACCTAGCGCATCCATCGTGTCCGACGAGATGGACACAACCGGGGGGCGAGTGACCGTGATCGCAGGCTGGGTAACGGTTGAAGGAAGCCGGAGTTGGAGACCGGTTGGGCCGGGAGTATTTCTAACGATATAAAAATAAACATACCCGCCCAATGCCGCAACTATCGCGCAGATACAGCAGAGCGCAATCACAATACCGACGATCATGCCAATTTTTGAAGACTTTGTTTTAGGTTCTTCCATTAAGCTCTCCTAATAATTCCCCGATGGTACACGATTTCAATCAGAGTAGGATTAAGATTTTAGGGATACCAAAGCTGGATGACTTTCATCATCCAGCTTTGGCTTCTAAAATATTTACGTTGTGACAATCTCTTTGGTTTTCTTATTTACGGCCTGTGAAGTGTGGAAGATGATCCTGTTATCCTTTTCATCCACCAGCACGGTCGCGCCATCCTTGAATTTTCCACTGAGCAGTTCCACCGAAAGCGGACTCTCGACATACTTCTGGATCGCCCGGCGTAAAGGACGCGCACCAAAGGCAGGATCATAACCTTCCTTGGCAAGCCACTTGCGAGCCGATTCAGTCAACTTGATCTTGATCTGATACTCGCTCAGGCGATCATGGACTTCCTTCAATTGCAGGTCCACGATCTTTTCCATTTCTTCAATCGAAAGCGGCGAGAACATAATGATCTCATCGATGCGGTTTAAGAACTCGGGGCGGAATGTTCCCTTGAGCGCCTTCTCGATCTTGTCGTGCGCCTCACGTTCCTCATCGTCCGCTTTTTGCTGGAGGAAGCCGAGGGTGCCGCCTTTCTTCACGTACTCGGTGCCCAGGTTCGAGGTCATGATCAGAACCGTGTTACGGAAATCCACCACGTTGCCCTGACCATCCGTCATGCGGCCATCGTCAAGGATTTGCAACAACGCGTTCCAGACTTCGGGATGAGCCTTTTCGATTTCGTCGAACAACAAAACGCGATACGGCCTGCGGCGAACTGCTTCGGTAAGTTGTCCGCCTTCCTCATAACCAACGTATCCGGGAGGCGCGCCGAACAGACGGCTGACCGTGTGCTGTTCGCGATACTCCGACATGTCGATGCGAACCAGCGCGTCCTCGTCATCGAACATGAACCAGGCCAGCGCTTTTGCCAACTCGGTTTTACCGACGCCGGACGGGCCGATGAACACGAACGAACCGATCGGTCGGCTCGGGTCTTTCAACCCGGAACGGGCGCGGCGGATGGCATCCGAAATGGCGTGGATGGCTTCGTTCTGTCCAACGATGCGCTCGTGCAAACGTTCTTCCATCTGCAAAAGTTTCGCGGCTTCCGTCTCCATCATCTGGCTGACGGGGATGCCCGTCCATTGATGGACGACTTCCGCGATGTCGTTCACATCCACCACTTCATCGAGCTGGTGTTCCACTTCCCATTTCTCGCGCATGGCGACGTATTCGCCTTCCTTGCGCAGACGCTCGACCTTGATCTCAGCCGCGCGCTGATAGTCGCGCGAGTTGGATGAGGCATCTTCCTCGGCCTGCAAGCGATCGATCTCGGCCTTCATATCTTTCAAATCAGCCGGCATGGAATAAAGCGCCACGCGCAATTTAGCGGCGGCTTCATCCATCAGGTCGATGGCTTTATCGGGCAAACGCCGATCGGTGACGTAACGATCGGCGAGTCGCGCCGCGGCAGCCAGGGCATCGTCTGAGTAGCGGACTTTGTGATGCGCCTCGTAGCGGTCACGCAGACCGTGCAACATTTTGATGGTGTCGTCCACGGTCGGCTCTTCGACATAGATCGGCGCGAAGCGGCGTTCGAGCGCGGCATCTTTCTCGATATATTTATGGAATTCATCCAACGTGGTCGCGCCGATGGTTTGAAGCTCGCCGCGCGCCAATGCCGGCTTGAGCATGTTGGACGCGTCCATCGCGCCTTGAGCGGCTCCCGCTCCGACGACGGTGTGCAACTCGTCGATCATCATGATGATCTCGCCCTGCGCGCGCTGCACTTCCTCGATCACGGCTTTGAGTCTTTCCTCGAACTCGCCGCGGAATCTTGAACCGGCGATCATCGCGCCCAGATCGAGCGCCACAACTTTTTTGCCTGAAAGAATCTCAGGCACATCATTGGTCGCAATTTTCTGCGCCAGGCCTTCGACGATGGCGGTCTTGCCGACGCCCGCCTCGCCGATCAGAACAGGATTGTTTTTCGTGCGCCGCGAAAGAATTTGAATGAGGCGCAAAATTTCATTATCGCGGCCAATGACCGGATCAAGCTTGCCTTCGCGCGCCAGTTGAGTCAGGTCACGCGAATATTTCTCCAGCGTCCGGTAACGCGTCTCGGCCTGCGGGTCGGTGACGCGCTGTCCGCCGCGCAGATCCTGGATCGCATCGTAGACCCGGTCACGGGTCAGGCCGGCAGATTCGAGAATCCGCGCCGCGGGCGTGTTGCGCTCCGTCAAGATCGCAAGGAAAATGTGCTCGGTCGAAATGTACTCATCCTTGAGACGGTTGGCTTCCTCGTTGGCAAGGTCGATAATTCGTTTGACGCGCGGGGTGATAAAAATCTGCCCGGCCCCGCCGCCGAAGATGTTGGCCTTCGGGCTGGCGCGCAAAGTCGCGTCGAGGCGTTCCACCAGCGCCTCGGCGCTGACGCTTAATTTCTCCAGGATCTGTGGAATCACCCCACCAGGCTGTTCGATAAGAGCCAGCAGGATGTGTTCGGTATCAATTTGGTTGTGGCCGTAGCGCTGAATGATCTCAGCCGCCCGCTGGGCGGCTTCCTGCGCACGCTCGGTAAAACGGTCAAATCGCATCATAGGTCGGTTCCTCCGCAAAGGTGAATTTTCACCCCCGCAAAACTAACAGAACGCATTATAACAAAATCGGGTCGGCGAATTATTTGCAGGGCGTAAGATTTACATTAGACTTTTTTGGTGTAGGCGCAAAACGGTAATGATCAGACAAATTTGCGGAAACCGGCTCGCCAAAAGCTCATCCGTCCCATTTTACCTTTGTCGCTTCACAAAGCAAACAAGATATAATCACAAACATGTCATCGATTCCCATCCCCGCCACCGCAGCAGAAAAGAGCCCGGTCCGCCCGCTCAACATCCTGCGCGACCTCCCCGCCGTGGCGGACTTGATCGAGATGTGTTTTTCGAACACACTGGACGATGAAGGGCAATCTTATATTCAGCAAATGCGCCGTGCAAGCCGCGACGACAGTTTTCTGCGTTGGGCCAGCAGGGTTGTGGATAGCGCATCCCTGCCGATGACGGGCTTCGTGTGGGAAGAAAACGGAAAGATCATCGGCAATGCAAGTTTGGTTTACAACCACTATAAGGGAAAAAAACTTGCCCTGATCGCCAACGTTGCCGCACATCCTGATTTTCGCAGAAGAGGCATTGGGCGAATCCTGACCGAACGCACGATGACGCATGCCCGCCAGAAAGGCGTCCAAGAAATCTGGCTTCACGTACGCGATGACAACCCGACCGCCATAAAAATTTATACAGAACTTGGATTCGTGGAGCGCGCCCGCCGCACAACCTACACCGCCAAACCGGATCCGCTTCTCACCTCGACCTTGAACGGGCTGACCGTTACCAGGCCCCAGCCATACGATTGGCCGCTTCAACGCGCCTGGCTCAATCGCGTTCATCCCGATGAACTTGGCTGGTATACCCACTGGGATTGGAATATTCTCGCTCCCGGCTTATGGAATTGGATCCATCGGCTCTTCGTTGAATTCGATCTCCGACAATGGGCCGCGCACAAAGACGGCGAACTTCTCGCCACCTTGAGTTGGATATCCACGATGCGCGCGACTGACGCGCTGTGGGCGGCGGCAAAGCCCGATGGTGACGGAGCCGGTTTGAGGTCCGCGCTGGAAGCGGCCAGGCACGATCTAAATTATCTTCGCAGGTTGACTCTCGATTACCCGGCGGGTGAAATGGTCGAAGCCATTCAGTCTGCCGGTTTTAATCCGCGCCGCACCTTGCTCTGGATGTGCGCAACGTCCTGAATTAATTTGCGTATTGATTCATAACAAGGAGATTTAACATGACGAAACTTATCCTACGCTGGGCCATCAATGCCATTGCAATCTATCTTGCCGTGACGTTCGTTCCCGGCATTACCCTGCATAGCGGACTGCTGTCCGTGATCTGGTTGGCGCTCATCCTCGGTTTGGTCAATGCCTTCATCCGGCCATTGCTGAAATTGCTGACGTGCCCATTGATCATTTTGACTCTTGGCCTCTTCACATTGCTCATCAATACGTTTGTGTTTTGGTTGATGGGACAGATCGGCCAGTCATTCGGCATTGACATCACGATCGCAGGCTTCTGGCCTGCGTTCCTCGGCGGATTGGTGGTCAGCGTCGTGAGCGTGGTACTGACATTGATCCTGAAGGATGAACTCAAAGGAAAAAAAAGCTAGTTGTCGTGGCACAACAAAAAAGATGGCCTGCAAATCAGGCCATCTTTTTGATTCTATGAAGCAAACTTGTTACGACGCTGAGCGTCGTAACAAGAAAATAATTTTTTAGCGGTTAAGTCTTGAGATTACCCTACAACTGATTTTTCCTGCTCATGCAATTCCTTCATTCCGCGCCAGACAATGATGCCGACCGAGAAAATATAATAAAAGGAAAGCAGGGCAGCTTCCATCACATAACCATAACGCGGAACGAGCCAGAACGATAGACCGACTTTGAGCACGCCGGCAATGACCGTTGCCCACAACGGGAAAGTCGGCAGGCCAAACGAAAGCAGCAGCGGACGATTCCAGAACAATGTGTAATTGAAAACGAGCCCGATCAGCAACGCGATCAACGCAGGATATGCGGCGGCATTTTCCGCACCATAGATCGAAAGCAGCCACTGGCCAAATATCGCAAACCCCAAACCGATGGCAAGGTTATAAGCAAATGCCAGCGTGGTCACACGTCGCATAAAACTTCTCAAACGCGGCCAGGCTTTTTGCACGATCAATTTATTGATCTCAGGATAAACTGTAAGAATAAGCGGGTCGGCAGGAATGGCCAAAAATCCAGCGATGGTATAAGCGTTTTTATAAAGTCCTGCCGCGGCTTTCGTCAGGAAAAATCCGATCCACAACGGTTCGCTTTCACGGAAGACCAGAATCGCGGTGCCGCTCAAATTGGAACTGACCGCAAAACCAAATAATTTTCTGACATCAGGAAGAATGGAAAAAGGCGCCCTGGTCCAGCCAGGGCCAAGCACACGCCGAAGCTGGATCTGCGCGGCGATGAAAAGTCCAAGCCCAAGAATGATCTTGCCAACCAGATAAGATGCAATAACTGCCAGCACATCTCCGTGCAAAACAAATGCAATGACCACAATGATGGCCGCCGCAATACTTTGAATCAAATTGATCGTGCCGCGCAATTTTATTTTGTCCGTGATCTGCAAAATTCCGGTGGATGTTTCGGCATTGAAATTCGCCAGCAGACCGAGGCTGTAAAAAACGACCATCCATTCCGTGCCTGGCGTTTTGATGATGAAACGTGCCGCCAAACCGGCAGTCAGAAAAACAAAAATAAACGCCAGCGCCGAGACAATCGTCTCGCCGATGCTGGCAGCTTTGATCAATGCTGATGCTTTTTGTTTCTCGCCTTTTTCAAGATATTCCCCGCCGTAACGCACCACAATCTCGCTCATGCGAAACGAAAACAGACCGTTGACCGTTGAGGCGTAAGACAAAACGATGGCGACCAATCCCCAGTTTGACGATCCCAACAAACGTGAAGACAAAGCGCCCTGTACGACGCTCAAGCCAAGACTCAATGAATTACTGCTGAATAAATGAGCGCTGCTGCGGATGACTCTTCCAAGCAGCTCATCTTTACGCAGTCTTTCAATGAGCATCACGGAGTTAATACCTCGTTCGCCCAGGACTTTTCAGCGGCGTACCAATCGACGAGTTTTTTCACGCCTTCAGCGAGTCCCACTTGCGGCTTCCACCCAAGCATCTCTTTGGCTTTGGAAACGTCCGCCCAGTTTGAAAGCATATCCGCTAAATTCGGCGGACCATACTGCACATCCGCTTTTTTGCCGATCAGCTCTTCCAGCATTTTGACAAGGTCATTGATCGTGATGACATCATGCCCGCCGAGATTGATGATCTCATAACCGAGCGGTTTGAGCGCCAGGATGGTGCCACGCGCAATATCATCCACGTACGTGAATCCGCGTGATTGATGCCCGTCACCGTTGATGCGCACCGGGCGGCCTTCGTTGATCCACTGGCAGAAACGGAACATCGCCAGGTCGGGACGTCCCGCCGGGCCATAGACCGTGAAATAGCGCAGCACGCTGACATCGATGCCGTACAGATAATGATAGGAATGCGCCAGAACTTCCGCGCCCTTTTTGCTGGCCGCATACGGTTGAAGCGGCTCACTGCTTGAAGCGCTTTCAGATGTCGGATACGGCGGGTTCGCGCCGTAAATGCTGGAAGTCGAAGCCTGGACGAATTTCTTTGTTCCGGTCACGCGGCACAATTCGAGCATGTTCAGCGTACCGGTCAGGTTGGAATCATAAAACAACCAGGGATTCTCAACGCTGTAACGAACACCCGCACGCGCAGCAAGGTTGATGACCCCGTCAAACTTCTGATCGTGCAAACTTTCCATGTCGGCGCGTTTGGAAATATCAAGTTTATATAACTTGAAACTCTTCAAGCCGGATAAATGTTTGAGCCGAAATTCCTTCATGCGGACATCGTAGGCATCGTTCATGTTGTCAATGCCGACGACGGTATGTCCCTGCTTGATGAGCATCTCAGATGTGCGCGCGCCGATGAATCCCGCCGCGCCGGTAATTAAGTAGTTTGCCATGTTAGTATCCAGTTGTCAGTAATCAGTTGTCAGTGATCAGTCCAAACTGATGACTGATCACTGTTTACTGACCACTGCCTACAGTCTCACAACCTTTTCACTCTCCGCGCCGATCTTTCCCATCGCATTGCGGCTGTCGAAGATGAATTTTGCATCAGCCAAAATGGCATTGTAATCATAGGATTTATGATTGGTAACGATCACCACCGCATCCGCCTCTTTGACGGCTGGCATCACTTCCTTGACGCTGTCCATCTTCCAGCCTTCTTTTTCGTGATGGATGTGTGGAATGTGCGGATCGTGATACGAGACATCCGCGCCTTTTTTCCTGAGCAAGGCGATCACATCCAGGGCCGGGGATTCGCGCACATCGTCGATATCGGGTTTGTAGGCCGCGCCGAGCACCAACACTTTCGAGCCTTTCAAAACCTTGCCGCGATCATTCATCGCATCCAGCACACGCGAGACAACATAGCGCGGCATATTGGTATTGATCTCCGATGCCAGTTCGATGAACTTGGCGTTGTAATTTAATTCCTTCATCTTCCACGAAAGATAGAGCGGATCAATGGGAATGCAGTGTCCGCCGAGGCCGGGGCCGGGGGTAAATTTCATAAAGCCAAACGGCTTGGTTGCCGCGGCTTCGATGACTTCCCACACATCCACACCGAGACGTTCGCACATGATCGCCAGCTCGTTGACGAGTCCGATGTTGATCATGCGGAAAGTATTTTCCAATAGTTTCGCCATCTCCGCCGCTTCAGCCGATGAAACGGGCACGACGGTTTTGATCGCTCCGCTGTACCAGGCCGTGGCAACTTCGGCGCAGGCTTTGGTAATGCCGCCCATCACTTTGGGCGTGTTTAACGTGGTCCAATCCTTTCGTCCCGGATCGACGCGCTCAGGCGAGAAGCAGATGAAGATTTCCTCGCCGATCTTGAGTCCGGATTTTTCGGTCAGCATCGGCCAGGTCAATTCACGCGTCGTGCCCGGATATGTGGTGGACTCCAGCACGACGACCATTCCCGCGTGGACATATTTTGCAAGCTGCTCGGTGGCCGACAAAATGAACGACATGTCCGGGTCGCCGGTTTGACGGAGCGGCGTGGGCACGCAAATGCTGACCGCGTCCATATCTTTGAGCGCCGCAAAATCCGCGGTCATGTTCAACTTGCCGGATTTACGCAAGCGCGCAATGGTTTCAGTTGGCACATCCTGGATATAGGAAATATTTTTGTTGAACGTATCCACTTTGCGCTGGTCGGGGTCGATGCCAAGAACTTCAAATCCGGCTTCGGCAAAGACGACCGCCAGCGGCATCCCCACATAACCCATTCCCAAAATGCCGATCTTGGCGGTTTTATCCTGCAATTTTTTGGTGAGAGATTCTTTAGTTGACATTCTTTTCCCTTCGCCCTCTCCCCTTGCCCCTCTCCCAATTTTGGGAGAGGGGTTGGGATGAGGAAACTAAAATAAATTCAATTGCTTTGGATCTTCCTGCGGCGCTTCTTCTTTTTTCGGCGCAGGCGTGGATCGTCCGAGTCCTTTGCGCGCTTCCTTCAACAACTCAGGCAGTTTGGCAAAGTCCGCCAGGAGCGCGGGCTTGAGCGCGGCCTGATGCAAAGCCGCCGCCGGATGGAACATCGGGATCACAAAACGATTGCCAACCTTGCGCATCTGTCCATGCACCTGCGTGATCTTTGCGCCCTGCATAAACTTGCCCATCGAAAATCGTCCGAGCGTGATGATGATGCTCGGATTGATGGCTTCGATCTGCCGGTCAAGATAAGTGTTGCAGGCAGATAATTCTTCCGGCAGCGGATCGCGGTTGGCAGGCGGGCGGCATTTGACCACATTGCAAATGAAAACTTCCTCGCGCTTCAATCCCGCCCCCGCCAGCAGTTCGCTCAAAAATTTTCCGGATGCTCCCACGAACGGACGTCCCTGTTCGTTTTCGTAAAAGCCCGGGCCTTCACCGATCAACATGATCTCGGCATTGGCCGGTCCTTCGCCCGGCACCGACTTGTTGCGCGACTCATGCAGGATGCACTTTTTGCACACGGCCACTTCTTTTGCGATCTGTGCTAACGTTTCTTCGGCGCTCATGCAAACTCCAAATTATGAAGTGTCATCAAAATGGCGTCTTCGCCATTGTCTTTATAATATTTTGGGCGGCGGCCTGCGACTTCGAATCCAAATTTGCGATACATGTTCAAGGCCGCCTCGTTCCTTTCGCGGACCTCGAGCAGGGCGTGCGTTGCACCGGCTTCCGCCGCGTCCTTGAGCGCCACCGTTAAAATCCGCTCACCGATTCCCTGTTTTCGAAAATCGGGATGCGTTGCAATTGTGGCAACATGCGCTTCATCAACGATCAACCATAACACCAGCATGGCGGCGATTTTTTTATCATCGGTCTCTGCCACCCAGCAGCGCGCCACTGGATTCATATCCACTTCATATGTAAACGAACGCTCCGGCCACGGCAGGCTGAATGAGATTTGATCAATTGCGGCAACAGCGGGAACATCCTCGATGGTCATTTTGCGAATGGCGGTCAAATTATTATTTCCCATCGGGGATTCCTTCGCCGACATGCAAATAGATCGGCGCGAGCGAGGCGGCTTCGTCCACCTGACCAGCCTGCCAGCGCGCGAAAGCCAGTTCCGCCAAAATGGCCGGACGCCGCACACAAGCCGACGGCGCAGCGAGATGCACATTCACCTTCTTGCGCGCCAATCGCTGGCGTTCCTCAGAAGTTAATTCACCGGCCACGATGGTTGGATGTTCGATCTTGTCGGCCAGTTCATCCACGTTCGTGACTTTCACTTCGCCATCCGATTTCCATTCACCGGACCTGGCATGATACATGCTCAACGCGAGTCGTCCGCGCCCGGCTTGCAAAACGGCAGCCATCGGCAACTTTGAAACTGGTTGCGCCGCGGCGAGGACATCCAGCGTTGGGATTCCAATTACCGGCAAACGCCGCACCAGTGAAATGCCTTTGATAAAAGATAATCCCACGCGCAAACTTGTAAATGAACCGGGGCCGATCGCAACACCCAATGCCTGCACATTCGTCATTTTGATTCCGGTGCGAGAAAGCAATTCTGCCAGCGCGGGCGCAAGCTCAACCGTGTGATGCTGGCGGCTGTGCCAGGCCATTTCAGCGAAGACTTGCACGCCATCATACAAAGCCAATCCAACCTGCGCGGTGGATGTGTCAACAGCCAGCAACATCACGGCGCTCCGAAAATGGACTTTTGCAAGTCAGATAAAATTTCATCGTAATGTTTACCGCAGGCTTTGAAAATGATCTGGCGATGTTCCTCGGCCATGTATTCGAGATGAAGCCACAAACGTTCAGGCGGCAAAACTGATTCAACGCGCTCCGGCCATTCGACGAGCAGGGCGCCGTCAGCCAGCATCGAGTCGAGGTCGAGCTCAGCCGCTTCGGGTCCGGACTCGAGGCGGTAGGCATCCATGTGAAAAAGAAGGGCATCGTCGGGACGTCTGTACTCATTGACCAGAACAAAAGTCGGGCTGGAAACTCCATCGAGCGAACCCCAGCCTTGCGCAATGCCCTGCACAAAAGTTGTCTTGCCTGCGCCGAGATCGCCCTGCAAACAGATCAGATCGCCGGGCTGGAGCAAAGCGCCGAGGCGCATCCCGACCCTGCGCGTTTGTTCGGGGCTGCGACTAAAAAATTCGAATGTATGTGCATCCAGGATGGGCATCGCAGGAATTATAACCCAGTCATCTTTCACATGTCGTTGCGAGCGCATTTCCCTGGCACTTGCACCAGAGGGGGCACTCAAAGGTTGTTGGTAAATAGGCTCAAGCCGCCGTCCTCGGCGGCGCTTTGCGAGTAAATCCTGCGCCGAGGACGGCGCAGGGAGCAAACTCAGAGCGCATTTCCCTGGCGCTTGCACCAGGGCAAGTGTGCGAAGCAATCTTTAGTTACACATGAGATTGTTTCGACAGAAAAACACTGTCTCGCAATGACGTGAAATTAAAGGCCGAGCTTCTCGCCGATCACGCAGGCGATGCGGCGCGACGAATGTGGGCGCGCCGCGCGGCGGGCATTCTTCACAACTTGTTCGCGTTCACTCGGACGACAGATCCAGCGCGTCAAAGTCCGGACGACAAGCTGGGGTTTCGGGGCCCAGACTCCCGCCCCCTCTGATTCGACGAAGGTCACGTTGCCATCTTCCTGTCCGGGAAGCTTCGCGTACAAAATGATCGGCAGGTTTGCATTGAGCGCTTCGGCAATCGTGCCCGGCCCAGCCTTGGTGACGATCACATCTGCGGCGCGCATGAAATCGGGCAGGTCGCGCGTGAAGCCATAAATGAATGTGGGGTTTTCCCAACTTTGCGATTCCAGATTCGCCTTCAACTTTTCATTGCGCCCGCACACAACAACGAGGCCAAGATCAAGACCCGATTCATCGATGGCGCGCGCGGTCTTGCCGAGCGGACCCATTCCATCTCCACCGCCGACCATTAAAACGATCGGCTTGTCCAAAGGCCAGCCGAGTTTTTTGCGCAATTCATTTTTATCGCCAAGCGGAGCGCAATAACGCTCCGCAACGGGCATGCCAACCACTTCGATTTTTTCATCCGGGATGCGATAGGCAAGCCCGCGCTCGCGCGCAGTTTCGGTCGGGACAAAAATATGATCGGATCTTCCATCGAACCAGAGCGCATGAGTCGTGACCATGTCCGTGACGACCGTGAAAAAAGGCGGATGGCTGCGCCCGAGGGCCCTGAGCGCAAACGTGTTTGCAATCGGGTGGACATTCACGATCAAATCAGCGGGATGATCGCGCACGAGGCGGCGCGCACCGAGGCGCGCCAGGGGCCAAAGCGAGGAGGTGATCATGCGCGCCCGCGCCCGTCCATCAGTGGCGTAAAAGGAAGCCTCCCATAATCGCGGCGCCTTGACCAACTCCGGATACATTTCGGGCAACCTGCTGAATGGAGGCGGCGCGTAATCCTTGAAGAAGTCGATCATCTCATAAGTAAACTTATCGGCGTACTCGATCTGCAACGCTTCGATGATGGCTTCCGCCGCGGAACGATGTCCGCCGCCGGTATCGGAGAAATAGAATACGATGTGAGGTTTTTTATTTAGATGGCTGTTCATCTTTTTTTGTCAGGTTAACCTTCATTCGTTTTGATAGTTCGCGGCGGGTGAGCATGACGCGATGGCCGCAGCCTGTGCACTCGAGCCCAATATCCGCGCCAAGACGGACAACGGTCCATTCGTATGAGCCGCAAGGATGCGGCTTGCGTAAACGGAGCAGATCATTGAGTTGCAGGTCAGGAAGCATGTTCAATCCGGTTATGTCGAGAGATTATACCGCGCCATAAATTGTGATAAACTTTGCCCGTTCGTTTTTATTCCCATTGGAGAAAACATGTCAGAACGCAAAACATATTCCATCGAAATCGCCGGAGTGAAACGTGATCTGCGTTTATTCGAGATCAAGCCAGGTCTGCGTATTGCGATTCTGAATATTCTGGGTGACACTGAATTGGTCGAGGCCTGTGCACGCGAGCTTGCGGTGAAGCTCAAAAATATAAATTACGATGTGCTGGTGACTGCCGAGGCAAAGTCCATTCCGCTGGCGTACGCGTTGTCATCAGAAATGAAGAAGCCTTACGTCATTTTGCGAAAATCATATAAGCCTTACATGGGCGACGCCATCACCACCGAGACGCTTTCCATCACCACCGGCCAGCCGCAGATTTTAGTACTCGATGAAAAAGACCGCGCGATATTGAAAGACAAAAAAGTTCTCATTGTGGACGATGTCATCAGCACTGGTTCCACTTTACAGGGCATGAAGATGGTCATCGAAAAAGCCGGCGGGACAGTCGTCAAAGAGGCGGCCATTCTCACCGAAGGCGAACGCTCAAAGTGGGAAGAGATCATCTCGCTTGGGCATTTGCCATTATTTACGGATTAATCATAGACCCTAAGGATTTTGAAAATCCTTAGGGTCTTGTTTTTCTATTAATTTGATTTTTCTTTCACGCGTCATCGTTTTGATGGCGCGTTCCCGTTTCAGCGCGCTGACCTTGTCCGGCTGAGGCTCAAGATAAACCAATTTTACAGGACGGCGTGTGCGCGTGTAACGCGCTCCGCGGCCTGCGTTATGCGTTTTGACGCGGCGCTGCGGGTCGGTCGTCCAACCGGTGTAAAAAGTTCCATCCGAACATTCAACGATGTAACAATAACAAGGCATGTTAATTCATGTCTTTGCGAGGGGGTTTTCCCCGAAGCAATCTCCGCTTAAAGGCAAAAACATTCAACAAGATTCACCCGCTTAATTGGAGATTGCTTCGCACACTTGCCCTGGTGCAAGCGCCAGGGAAGTGCGCTCGCAATGACAGATAATCATTTCTTCTTTTTATTCTTATCTTTATTACGATCAAATACACTGCTTCCAAACAACATCTGACGAATCTGCACACCCGGATCCGGGAGTTCGATCGTATCGCCGCCTTCTTTCAACCACCCGGCGGCTGACCGTTCATCGAGCCAGCGTTCACGCGCGGCAAAGGCCTGATCCAAACGCTCGACCACACTTTTCTCATCGCCTTTTTCGATATCATCGCGCAGACCTTTGAGCGAAGCCATCAGCACATCCAGCGCATGGACAACACTAAGGCGGCTCGCCAGCACAGCTTCCTTCAATGAGGCCGGGTCATCATAATATGCCAGGCCGCCCGTCACGCCCGCAAACGGACGCCCGGCCAATTTACGCGCGTCCAGCCAGCCAGAGCCATCAATGGTGGCATCCAGTAAGGCCGCAGCAGTTAATTGAGGCAGCAGGTGCACGGTAGTCATCAAACCATCTGACTCGGCTGCATCCGTTAGCATGGTTTTGGCGCCCAAAAGTTTTGCCAAATCCACCGCCAACTGTTCCACTTCGAGCGGCGTTCCGGGAGGCGCGTCCACGGCCATGATAGTGTGCTTGAAAAGATCGGGGTGCGCGGCGTTGAGTCCGGTTTCAGACGATGCAAAAGAATCGGGAGTCAGGGACGGCACAAGTCCAAGATAGAAGCGGCCTTGCGGAATGAATTCCTTGGCCCAATTCATCACCCCGCTTTTGATCGGCGCAGTGTCCATCACAACTGAATTCTCTTTCAAGTGTGGGCTAATCTTCATCAACGTCTCGCGCATTTCGGCCAACGGCAAACACAGCAAGACAAGGTCTGCATCCTGAACAGCATCGAGCAATCTGCGGCCTTCATTTATAGCATCAATGCTGACCGCTGCTTTTTCCAACGCCACGTTCTTATCGTGACCAACGCGAAAGATGGAAGCATTGTCTTTCAGAGCCAGTCCGATGGAAGCGCCGATCTGTCCAAGTCCGAGGATGGTAATTTGAGTGGTCATAATTTCTTCTCCAGGAATTGAAGGGATTATACTGCCTCTTGATGGACGGGCATTGACACGTGTATAATCGAACGTATATTCTAATATCTTCTCGCATTAAATTGCGAGAACCGCGGACGCCGACCGCGGTTCTCTCTTGAAAGGAGGAGAAGAGAAATCACCTTACGAAGCCAATCCTATCATCTATACTTGA
>JAJYOH010000400.1 GCA_021796315.1 Chloroflexota bacterium | reverse complement strand
CCAGTTCCTGTAATTGTCATTACATCTGATGATCAACCCGAGACACGGGCGCGTGTGATGAAGGGCGGCGCAACGGCAATAATTATTAAACCAGCGACCCTGGAAGCGCTTGAAGAGAATCTAAGCAAGATCGGGATCATGAAATAATTCACCGGCGACCGGAATCAAAAGAGCAGACTTGAAAAAATCCGCTCTTTTTTTTGACAGCAATTCTCAATATAAACCATGTCATTGCCTGCACTGCGACGAAGGAGTGCAGGCACACGTGCGAGACGGCGTTCTTCCGTCGAAGCAATCCCCTGTTTTGACGAGGAGATTGCTTCGCAAAAAACGCTCGCAATGACATATTGAGAATTGCTGTTTTTTTGTCTTACTCAACTTGTTGATTAATCCTTATGTGTATAATTGAGCGTGCATGAAAAGAACGTCACTCTTTGCCATTGCCTTGATTTTGCTTGTTGCATCGTCTGCTTGTGGTGGTTATACCGCTGTTGACGCTCCGGAATCTCTTGCTACTGTTCCTCCTGATTTTGCGGGAAAGACAAACCTGCTTGGCCCGGACGCTTCGACTGCTGGCGGAGCCATCTTCAAAACCGATTGCGCTTCGTGTCACGGCAATACTGGGCTTGGCGATGGCATTGCAGGGAAGTCTATGGATCCCAGGCCCGCCAACTTGGCGGCGCTCAACAAAGCTGTCGCAGATGATTTCTTATATTGGCGTATCAGTACCGGCGTAGAAGGCACTGCCATGCCAGCTTGGCATGGACTTCTCGATGACCAGCAAATCTGGCAGGTCATTGCTTTTATCCGCTCATTAAAGTAATCATCCCTGTGCATGAGGGTGATAATTCTTCTGGCGTGTCGGATCGATTTCCCGTTATAATATCGGCCTAAGGATACCCAATTATGCTGATTTCAACTGGACTTCCCGCTCCCGATTTCGATCTTCCTGATGATACAAATACCTCGCGTCGTCTCCTGGATTTTCGCGGGCAACCCGTTATCTTATATTTCTATCCCGCTGACGATACTCCCGGCTGCACAAAAGAAGCCTGTAATTTCCGTGACGATTATTCCGCTTACCAAAAAGCCGGTGTGACCATCTTAGGCGTCAGCCCGGATTCGGTGGAATCACACGTAAAGTTTAAAAACAAATTCCAATTGCCTTTTCCGCTTTTAGCTGATGAAGGCCATAAAGTTTGCGATCTCTACGGTGTTTGGGGACCGAAGAAATTCATGGGGAAGTCTTACGAAGGCGTTCTTCGCACAACCTTTGTGATTGATGCAAAAGGAAATATTGCGCGTGTCTTTGAAAATGTCCGTCCTGCCGAGCATAGCGTGGAGGTCCTTGCAGCATTGAAAGCAATTTGATCTCTGTTTTGTTGTTAAGTCGCCGAAAACGGCGACTTTTTGTTTTAGCAACATGCCAAATATGCGTGACAAATTTGAGGAAATTTGGTAAATTAGGCATCTCGCGTGACGGTCGCGAGGGCCTTATTGCAAGACGTTACTGATTGTGAAATTATCCTTATAAGTTTGGATTGAATAACCACCCCTTGTTTTGCGATTATTTGTTGTATCGTGGAACAAGGGGAAAGCGTGCTAGAAGCAAGTGCACAAGTCTAAAGTTTAGGAGAGAGAGCATATGCGACATTTTGTAATTGTCGGCGTGCTGGTCATTCTTGTGGCCGCCCTGACTTATGTTGGGCTGAACTATATGCACCTAATGCCGGCTGAGGCCAGCGCCCAATCCATCCCTGTGGATTGGCTGTGGAATCTTGATATTGATGTAATATCGTTTTTGTTGGCGCTCATCATCGTTCCGATAGCGTATAGCCTCGTCGTTTTCCGCCGTAAAAAAGGGGATGCTACGGATGCGGAGCATATTGAAGGCAATACGTCGCTTGAGATCACCTGGACGATCATCCCGCTCATTGTGGTGCTAGTCTTTGCCTATCTCGGCGCTTATACTTTGGGAGAAATCAATGTTGTAGATCCCAGCGCGAATGAGATTCAGGTCAAAGCTATCCAATGGGCCTGGTCATTTACGTACCCCGAAGGATTTACTTCCAAAGAACTTCATTTGCCGGTCAACAAGCAGGTCGTTTTGAAAATGGAATCGGGCGATGTTATTCACTCGTTTTGGGTTCCAGAGTTCCGCATCAAACAGGATGTTCTACCGGGCCGCGTGACCGATTATCGCATCACGCCAATTCTTATTGGCAATTATATGGTTCGTTGTGCGGAATTATGCGGCGCATCGCACTCATATATGACCGCCCCAGTAATTGTTTCATCGCAGGCAGATTACGATGCCTGGATTGCGGCGCAAAAAGCTAGCGTTGCTTCTGCCGGGCAGACACCAGAAGGACGCGGAGGACAGCTTGCCACATCCCTGGGTTGTCGAGGCTGCCACACAATTGACGGCAGTAAGTTAATTGGGCCGAGCTGGCAGGGGCTTTACGGTTCGCAGGTTACTCTTTCAGACGGTACAACCGTTACGGCGAATGATGCTTACTTGATTGAGTCGATTTCCAACCCAAGTGCCAAGATTGTCAAAGGCTTCGAGACGGCTGCACCGATGCCTAAATTTGACTTGACCGATGCGCAGATCCAGGATCTTGTCGCTTATATTGCGACGCTGAAATAAATGAATTTAGACCTGGCTTGCCAGGTCTAATCGTGGAGGATACATGAAAAAATTCTTTTCATCTGCC
Source organism: Chloroflexota bacterium (assembly GCA_021796315.1). The sequence goes on along the minus strand of JAJYOH010000400.1, from coordinate 3,194 downwards.
CTGTGGCATGGCCTTCTCTGGCAGGCTATCGGTTGGGCATTGGGTGCGTCGTTTGTTACGTTGATACGCGTTCTGATGGGATTGAAGCCCTTTGCGACTTTCGGCTTTACCGAACCTGCCTGGGTGTTTGGCGGATTAGTCGGCGCGCTTTCCTTTCTCGGCGGGAGTGGCGTATTGACCGATTGGTTTAAATGGGCGAAAGGCGAAGAGACCCATGAGAATCACCAGGATCCGGATGGTTGGGAAAAATTCATCAATATTTCGCTTGACCACAAGGTGATTGGTATTCAGTATACAATGGCCGCCCTGTTGCTTCTGGTAGTCGGCGGCATATTTTCGCTTATCTTCCGCACCGAGTTGGCTTCGCATGGATTACAGTTCCTGTCTTTGCAGTGGTACAACACCTTAATGTCCCTGCATGGGATAGTAATGATTATAGGAATCTTGCTGGGAATCTCGGGTGTGATTAACTACATCGTGCCTCTCCTTATCGGCGCACACGATATGGCCTTTCCACGATTGAACGCATTTTCCTATTGGCTTGCGCCTCCGGCTGCAATACTTTTGCTCTCAAGTATGGCGTTGGGCGGTTTTGATACCGGTTGGACGGGCTACCCGCCGCTCTCTGTCCGCGCTCCTGTTGGGATGCAGATGTTCTTCCTCGGCGTTATTGTGGCGGGCTGGTCATCCGTTCTTAGCGCGTTGAACGTGATAGCCACTGTGCTCCGTATGCGCGCGAAAGGCATGACCGCTTTCCGGCTGCCGATATTTGTCTGGGCCGCGATTGCGACTTCGATCATAGCCTTGACTGCCACGCAGGAAATCGGCCTTTCGTTCCAGTTGGTTATGTTCCAGCGTTTGTTTGGAATGGGCTTCTTCGATCCTGCCAAGGGCGGCGATCCTATCCTGTTCCAGCATCTCTTCTGGTTCTATTCGCATCCGGCAGTTTACGTATTTATTTTGCCTGGTCTCGGGATAATCTCTGAGCTTTTGCCGGTCTTCGTTCGCAAGCCGTTGTTTGGTTATCGCTGGATCGCCATGTCGTCACTCGGCATTGCATTGGTAGGCTTCCTTGTCTGGGCGCACCACATGTATACATCGGGTATGAACGAATACCTGCGCGTCCCCTTTATGTACAGTACTTTGCTTGTTGCTGTTCCCACTGGGGTTAAATTCTTCTCATGGGTTGCAACGATTTGGAGAGGAAAAGTCACAGGTCCATATCCTACAGCCTTTCTCTTTGTGTTGGGAGGCATCGTTGTTTTCTTGATGGGCGGTTTATCCGGTCCCCCGAACGCGACGGTAGCAACGGACCTTCATCTGCAAGATACATACTGGATTGTTGGTCATTTCCACGATACGTTATTCGGCGGGTACGTTCTCCCTTTTTTTGCGGCGATCTACTTTTGGTTTCCAAAAGCAACCGGGCGTCGCATGAACGAGGCTCTCGGCCGGCTTCATTTCTGGTTGATGACCCCGTCTTTTATCGTCTTAACTCTCTTGATGATGCGCATCGGTTTGCTTGGCATGCGCCGCCGCATCGCGGATTATGACCCCTCCCTTGGTTTTGATCCTTATCACCTTGTCATGACCATTGCCGCTTTCATAATCGCTCTCTCAGTGTTGATCTTCTTTATCAATTTCTTCCGCAGTATAACAAAGGGCGAACCTGCCACCGGTAATGTGTGGAATTCCCGCTCACCCGAATGGCAAGTCCCCTCACCGATGCCCGCACACAATTATGAACAGCCGTTTGAAGTCGTAGGTGAGCCGTACGACTACGGTTTGGCTGATTCGGTCTATGTAAAATTCGCAGAGAAAAAAACAGGCGGAAGGAATTAAATTATGGAACATTTGAATAAATCCGAAGCGCTCCGTCAGGGCGTACTTGTCTTTGTCTTCCTGGCTGTTTTGAGCGCCCTTGAATTTTTTGTGGCGATTGCGATTGGCTCGGTAACTTTGCTGGTAACAATTGCGTTGGTCAAGTTTGGGCTGGTTCTGTACTATTACATGCATGTCTATAAACTTGGCGCAACCGAAGACCCAGATATTGATCAACATAGTTATGCTTATAAGCTGACTACGAGCAGGCTGGGACTCTGGCTCTTTCTGCTCTCCGATTCCTTTGTTTTTGGCGGCCTTGCGGTCTCGCGCTTCTATTTGCTGGGAATGACCCGTCCGCCCCTCAACCAAATCCTTGGTTTGATCGTGACCTCAGTATTGTTGCTCTCTTCGTTCTTCATGAATCGGGCTGAAGTCTCCATGGAACATAGTGATCGCAAAAACTTCACCCTGTTTACATCGTTGACGCTGGCACTTGGCCTCGCGTTCGTGGCGGGAGTGCTTGGGATAGAGTGGCCGTCTGCGATAGCGGAAGGCGTTACCCCTTCGGCGAGTGCGGCGGGCGCCATCTTCTTCATGATGACGGGCATGCACGCCTTCCATGTTATTACCGGCCTGATCTTTCTTATTATCATTCTCCGTAACGGTTCGCGCGGTCTTTACTCACCCGAAAAGCATTGGGGCGTTGAGGCGGCTACTGTCTATTGGCATTTCATTGATGTGGTTTGGATCTTTTTCTACCCTGCGCTATACCTGATCGGCAAGATACTTTGATACATTTTGTTATACAAGTTGAGGGCGGCCCATACCGGCCGCCCTCAACTCATGAAAGATGGAAAATTTGAGAGCGGCGATTGACGTTGCGGGGACTGATCATAGGTTTAAGACAAATGATGTGAGTGTTATGCTCATGGATTCGATGCGAAATATCAAAACTGGTGATAGACTCCCAACCGTCCTGCATTCGAAAATACAGTTGATGTTTTTGTCAGCGTTACTTTGAAAGAATAGTGGAATCTGGTCTGGATTAAAATGCTTCGCAAACGCATACTAATTGCTTCCCTGCTCGGATTGTTGTTTGGTATTGTTGTGAGTGAAATTTCTTTTTTGTGGCTGCGTCAATATGACCGTTCCCCCCAACGTATCGAATTAACTATTCCGGCAGGTACCGCCTCAAGGATTGCACAGGGTGAGTCGCCGCCTGGCATCCCGGCTGACATGGGATTTGTGCTGGGAGACACTCTTGTAGTTATCAATCAGGACATTGTTGCTCATCAACTAGGCCCACTCTGGATTCCGTCTGCTTCCACGGCAAGTCTTCGGCTTGACCAGGAAGGGAATCTTGCCTTTCA
>JAJYOH010000399.1 GCA_021796315.1 Chloroflexota bacterium | reverse complement strand
ATGGGGAAAAGGCAAAGGAGTTCCTGAACAGTCCCGCTTTGAAGGAAGCCATGCAAAAGGCAGGCGTGATCGGCGCGCCAATGGTCCGCACGGCAGCCACACGCATGTAAATACCGTCCGACGATACGTTTTTATCCCGCGACACAGTGCCCCTCGTTCTGCCTGCGCCAAAGTCGCAGGCAGAACGAGGGGTCTTCATCGGGGTCATCCTTTGACCATTCTATATCCCCACCCCATTTCCTACTACGCGGCGACAGCCCCGGATTTCACTCCGCGCCTGATCGGAAAAACAGGGAGCATCAATCAAGCCATCTGGTTGCCATGAGACAGGCTTGAATGATGGGAAGCGGGCAAATAATCCTTTTAGTACCGACGGACTACATATGCTCCAAAACAGACACCACTATAATTATTTTATCCTCACAACCCAGGAGAAAACAATATGCAAGCTGAAATAGAAATCCAGAAATTGAGCAAGCGCATCATACAACTTGAAGGACAGGTTGCGTTTTTATATAAACATTTGGGAGTCGAGTTCGTGCCCGAGGCTGCGATCACCGATGATCCGCGCATTGTTGAAGCGCTGAAAAAGGGCAACAAGGTCGATGCCGTCCGGCTTTACCGCGAGATCAACAGCGCGGGCGCGCAAGACGCCATCGCCGCCGTCAATGAAATGCAGGGCAGGCTTGGACTTTAATTGAATTACTGGGATTGCTTCGCCATCCTTCGACTTAGCTCAGGACGGCTCGCAATGACATTCCCTCATCCAAATTTGGATGAGGGAATTTTTTATGTCTCATTTTCTCATCAGGCGGGATTATTATAATGAGAGGATCAACAGCTTGAAAATCATGCAACACGAAAGCGATCTGCCTCTGATGAAGCTTCGTAAATCCGGGACCCAGACCTTTGAGAGCACTGAAGACAATTCATCTGCATCCTTTGAACAGCAATTCAACCAGCATTGGGGGGTGATCTACCGCCTGCTGTTCAGGATGATCGGCGACTCTGCCGAAGCAGAAGACCTTGCTCTGGAAACGTTCTACCGTCTTTACCAACGCAAACCGGACGCAGGCCGCGAGTTCAACGTGGCGGGCTGGCTGTATCGGGTGGCGACCAATCTCGGCCTGCAATCCATCCGCGCCTTCAAGCGCCGGGAGCAGTACGAACTCAAAGCCGGGAAAAACGCCCTCGAGGCCGCACCCGAAAATCGTCCGGCAGAGATCGTGGCGCGCATGGAAGAACACCTGCTTGCGAAGACGGCGCTCGCACAGATGAATCCGCGCCAGTCAGAGTTGCTCGTGATGCGTTATTCCGGGATGGCGTATCAGGAAATCGCCTCGGCCATGAACCTCTCACCGACTTCGGTCGGGCCTTTACTTGTGCGCGCAGAACGCGAATTTGAAAAGCGCTATCGCGCGCTTTCCCAGGAGGAAGCATGAACAATCATTTGAACGAGGGTCAGTTGCGGGCCGCGCTGGACGGCGAACTGGATTCGCAATCGCTTCAACACCTTGAAGCCTGCGCGATGTGTCAGTCACGCCAGCGCACGTTGAAATCGCAAACCGAAAAAGTTGCGAACCTGCTGGCATTTCTGATCCCTTCGGAACAGGAACATGCTCCTTCTGAACAAGCCAGTTTCAAACGTTTCAATGAAAGAAAAATCCAAAAGGAGATTCCCGTGTTGAAAAAGTTATTTGCTTCACCCACCCTGCGTTTTGTCTCAGTCGCCGTTTTGGTTTTGGCGTTGATCGTCTCGATCCCAGCCACGCGCGCATTCGCCGACCAGATCCTGAGTCTCTTCCGCGTGCAACAGGTCACGGTCATACCGATCGACTTCACCGGCTTGCAGGGCTTGACCGGCAACGGCACGCTCGGAAAACAGGTCAGCGACTTGATCTCAAGTTCAACCAATGTCACCCAGAAACCCGGCCAGCCGGTCGTTGCAGCGAATGCCGCAGATGCCAGCCAAAAGGCAAATTTCTCCGTGCGCTTGCCGCAGAATGTGACCGCATCCCGGCTAAGTGTGCTGGGCAACTCAGCTTTCAATTTCACTGTGGATATTAACAAGGCGCAGGCTTTGCTTGATGAAGCGGGCCGCACCGACTTGAAACTGCCGACCAACATCGATGGCGCAGTCATCGATGTGACCGTTCCCGCATCCGTCCGCGCCGATTACGGTTCCTGCCCCGATCCAACCACCGCTGATACAAATCAGAGTGGCTCGATGAGCCGCCAGTATCCCGATTGCATCATCCTGTCCGAGATTCCGAGTCCAGTTGTCAGTGCGCCCGCCAACGTGGACGTTGCCCAACTGGCCCAGATCGGACTCGAATTTACCGGCATGACCAGCGACCAGGCCGCGGCCTTCACCCAATCCGTCGATTGGACTTCGACTCTGGTGGTGCCGATCCCGAAGAACGCCGCCAAGTATGATCAGCTGTCGGTCGATGGCGTGACCGGCACGCTCATCCAGCGCCCTGCTGACGATGCGCCTCAGTTCGTCCTGCTGTGGGTCAAGAATGGCATCATCTACGCCATCGGCGGACTCGGCACAAATTCACAACAAGCCATCGATATGGCAAACTCAATGCACTAGAAAAGCTTCAACATTTTTCTTCTCGGCGCCGGAGAATATTCTCCGGCGCGGTTTATGAACTGCCAATTTACATCATCGCTCAACATCTTTTTATCAAATGTCTTTAGTGAAAGATATCAAAATGAATCTTCGCACATCAAAACCGGGGCAATTGGCGGCTTTCTTCGTTCTTACATTTATTATCGGCTGGCTGGCATGGATTCCCCTGCTGATCGATCGGGCGTTTCCAACATCCATTGCTTTTATTTTTCTGTTTAGTCCTGCCATTTCCGCATTGGTAGTGACTGCTCTTGCAAATGGAGGAGTTGGAGTAAAGGATTTACTAAAACGTTATTTTCTGTGGAAATTCCATATTCAATGGTATCTGCTGGCCTTCCTTCTTCTTCCGGCAATTTTTCTATTAGCGGCGTTGATCTCGTTTAACTTCAATCTTCAATCTTTGTGGACAAACAGCCCGTGGTACTTTATCGCTGCCAGTTTCATCTTTCTAATGTTCATCAATTCAGGTGAAGAGATTGGCTGGCGAGGTTTTGCTTTGCCTCGTATGCAGGAACTTTTTGAAAATCCTTTGCCGGTTAGCATTCTGCTCGGTGTGATCTGGGGCGCCTGGCACTTGCCGGAATATTTTGTACCCGGCCCGAACATTCCTCTTATTCCATTCCTGTTTCTGATCGCTGGTCTCTCGATCATCTACATGATCCTGTTCAATAACACGCGCGGCAGTTTGCTAAGTGCCGTCATCTTGCACGCCAGCACAGATATAATGCCGAGAATTATGCAAATCGGGAATTTTACAGCCGCGACTTGGATATTGATAGCTGGCCTGGCGTGGATCTCGGCTGTTGTTTTATATCTTCTTACAAAAAGCTCAAGTTCAGGTGAGCGTGCATCCTCCATTGAAACCGATTCGATATAATCATTTCCAAACTCATAAAATGAACATTCACGCTATCGAAACAAACGAACTGCGAAAAGTATTCGGCGAGAAAGCCGCCGTAAAAGGTCTCACTCTGCAAGTCAAGCAGGGTGAAGTATTCGGCTTCCTCGGACCGAACGGCGCAGGCAAAACCACATCCATCAAAATGTTGCTGGGCTTGGTCGCGCCCACATCTGGAAATGCATCCCTGCTCGGGGCGCCGGTTGGCAACCGCGCCGCGCTGGCTCACATGGGATTCCTGCCGGAACATTTCCGCTTCCAGGATTGGCTGACCGCGCAGGAATTTCTCGAACTGCACGGCCGCTTGTATGGAATGAATCAACCGCATCTCAAAACGCGCATCGATGAATTGCTCGAGCGCGTGGGCCTGTCTGATTTTCGCAACAAATTTCTGCGCACGTTTTCCAAGGGCATGTTGCAGCGCATCGGGCTTGCGCAGGCTATTCTCAATCGTCCGCGTTTGGTGTTTCTCGATGAGCCGACATCCGGCCTCGATCCGGTTGGTCGGCGTTTGGTGCGGGACATCATCCACGAGTTGCGCGCGGACGGCACCAGCGTTTTTCTCAACTCGCATCTGCTGAGCGAGATCGAAGTCACATGCGACCGTGCAGCTTTCATCCGTCATGGAGAAGTGGTGCGCGTCATGGAACTGGCCACGTTAAACGCCGGGCAGATCAGCGTCTCGATACGCGCCGGGAATTTATCCGCACAGGCCGCGAGCGGACTCTCGCAATGGGGTACGGACATACAAGTCAACGATGGGCAAGTCACGATGAATCTTTCCAGCGAATCGGTCATGCCCGAGATCACGCGTTATCTGGTTGCCCAGGGTGCGGAAGTTTTCGCGCTCACACCCGCTCACCTTTCGCTCGAAGAAATATTCATTGAAACCGTCGGGAAGGATGGCGGACTATGAAAAATATTTTTACGCTTGCACAAATGACGTTCCGCGAAGCCATCCGCCGACGCATCGTGTTGACCGGCCTGCTGCTTGGCATTTGTTTCCTGATCATCTATTCGATTGGGTTTCACTATATTTACACCTCCGTTCGAGCTGCAGAGACCAGCCTTCAGAATAGTTCACATCAACAGGCAGTGGCCCGAATTGCAGATACTGAAGGAGTGAACACATTATTGTTGGCCGGTTTATACGCCGTGACGTTCCTGTCCATTGCAATGGCCGCCCTGCTTGCCGCCGACACATTGGCCGGGGAAATTAATTCCGGCACGATCCAAACCATCGTCACCAAGCCCATCCGCCGCATGGATGTCGTCTTTGGGAAATGGTTCGGCTTTGCAAGCTTGCTGCTCTTATATTTTTTGCTGATGGCCGGAGGCACGGTTCTAAGCATTTGGATCCAAACCGGGTACGCGCCAAATCATCTCATCATCGGCCTCGGCCTGATCTACTTCGAAGCCATACTCGTCATGACCATTTCGATGGCCTGTTCCAGCGCCTTCTCCGCGCTGGCGACCGGCGGCATCGTGTTCGGGCTTTACGGCCTGGGTTTCATCGGCGGCTGGATCGAGCAGTTCGGCGCGATGCTTCAAAACCAGACCGCCGTCAAAGTGGGCATCATCGCCAGTTTGATCATCCCCAGCGAATCACTCTGGAAGCGCGCCGCCTTTGAAATGCAGACGCCGCTGGCAGGTGCGCTCGGCATGTCGCCATTCAGCACGGTTTCGGTGCCGAGTCCATTGATGATCGGTTACACGGTGATTTATTTATTGGTCATGTTGACGATTGCTATCCGTGTTTTTGAGAAACGGGATATTTAGAGTAGGGGCGGAGCGACGCTCCGCCCCTACAGTTTTCAACAAACGAATCTTATTTCTCTGTCAACACGAACTCACCAAATGCAACAACCGCAAACGTGGCGATCAAAGTTAATAACCAAGCCACGCCCGCCAACTGCTCGATATTTAATTCGCGCTGTTCGATCTCGCGCATGTTGCGCCCAGCCATGACAAAACCATTATTGAACGGAACGACCACTGATGCAATTCGAGTCGTCGCGTTCGGTTGCCACGAGACTCGATTCTCGCCGCTTTGTTTCGCGACATCCAACGCGCCTTTTGGATAATCGGGCATCTGTCCATTTAATAAACCCGAAGATGCGACAGGTTTTCCATCGTTGTCATAAACAACAATGAACGGCGCAAGACTGCGAGACATCTCAACTTTTTCTGCGGGAATGACCGAATCATTTGTCGCGCCGTTGTTCAAGGCATACGCGGCATCTTCCGCTATTTGAATTTGCGGATCGTTCAACCCACTGCGCAAAACTTGTTGCGCCGTCACATAAGCCAAAGCGCAGAAAGCTGTCACTGCAACTGCAAAGGGCAACCATACTCTAAAAATATTTTTATTTTTCATAGCTTATTCTCCTTTGCGCCCAGCCATGA
>JAJYOH010000398.1 GCA_021796315.1 Chloroflexota bacterium | reverse complement strand
CTTCTTGATGACATAGTCCCACCAGAAGCTTCGGAAGAATGGGCAGAGGCGCTCAAGAAGCACAACAAAACCTACGAGTACAAAACCTATCCAAACGAGCCGCATGGTTTCTTGCGGCGCGATAATAAGTTGGACGCGTATGCGCGTGTGGAACGTTTTTTGGATTGGTATCTTTTGCCCTCATTTGAGGGTAAAAGTGATTGGATGTCGGCATGATATTGGCTACGCACAAATTAAACTATTTCAACTATGATGAACTAACCTGGCCGGAAGTGGCGGATTTGCCGCGCAATATACCACTGATCCTGCCCCTCGGCTCGAACTACGACTTGGAGCGGCTTGCCGGCCAACTGTCCAACCCACCCCGCATTGGACTCCTGCCGCCCTTTCCATTTGGCTGGCGCGGCTGTGGATTGGAAGTGCCAGAGCAAGTACTTGGTGCGTACATTGATAATCTCATCAACTCGCTTCGCGATGACGGCTTTACGAGAGTCTATGCGCTGACGCCACAAGATACGATTCGATTGCCGCATCCGGAATTTCAGATCACTCAATTCAGTCAATGTCAGAAACAAGACGCGCCTCCCCTGCCCCTCGACAGTCAACGCGAAAAAGTGATCTTGATGCCGATCGGACATACCGAGCAGCACGGCTTTCATCTGCCGCTTTTAGTGGACACAGTCATCATCGAGGCAATCACCAAGGGAACGGTGGCCGCCGCCCCATCTCGCGCAGAGGCGCTGCCGGTCATGCCGTATGGAGTCAGCACACATCGTCCGGCCTTTGCAGGGACAGTGAACGCAGGTGGCCGCGCCTTTGAAGATTTCTGGCTGGCTGTTGTGGATGTGTTGGTGTCGCGCGGCTTTGGCCGCTTTTATTTAATGAGCGGGCACGGCGGCAACACGTCATTTCTTGTGAATATTGTGAAGTACGCGGGTGAACGTCATCGGCGGATATTTTGCGCAACGGCATTCCTGCACACATCAGGGCCGATCGGCGCTGCGGCGCTCGAAAAATATCGCACATCAAAAATCGGCGGGATGGGACATGCCGGGGAATTGGAAACATCCTTCATGCTGCACCTACGCCCCGACTTGTGCCACATGGAGCGTGTCGTTGACGAAACCGATTTTGTAACAACGCCATCGTATTATATGGATTGGATCGAAGGCGGTTCGCTGGTTGCCAATCCGCCGTGGGACGATGATACAAAGACCGGCGCGTACGGCGCGGGCAGTCACGGCACCGCAGAAAAAGGCCGCCTCTGGCTGGAGGCAGCTATCGAGGAAAAAGTCGGTCACGTCGAAGAGATCCACGAACAGCAGGAGCGACGCGAAGAACGTCGTAAGGCAGGCTATGGATTATGGAGTAAGGCGAGATAAAATAATAGGAGATCGTTTTAATTGGTAAGGAGGCTTTAATGTCTGAAAATCACACCAAGAGCGAAATGCACGGATGTATCGTATGCGGTAAGCTGTATCAGCTTTATGTCGTTGAGGACGCAAACGGCAAATTCGTTGACTGCAAAGTAATGAGTGCAGGCGGGAAGCGCGTTCCGGATGAGCAAAGGCCTTTGGTGGCGTGCGAAAAACACACCACGAAGGAGATCGAAGCGGCCGTTATTAAAGCGTATGGCAAGCAGAAAGAGGATGACGATTAATTGACCTGCTCGGTGGACAACAAATCATTGATTCTTTCTCAAACCAACGTCACCACTGTTTTCTCCTTCGAGATATATCCAATTGGTTCGGTGCTCAGGATCAGCCGATCCCCTTCAAACTTGTAACGGCGCGCTTGAAGAGAGCTGGTCCAATTTGGGAACAGGCCGCCAATCACGATGTGATTAATAATGCAATGCTCTTCGTCCACTTGATAAGTGGAAAAACAGGCCTCATAACTTTCGTAAGCTGCCCGCATTTCGGAAGACACAGCGCGGAACTTGGTCTCGTTTTTGAAAAAGGGTCTCTGTTTTATCACGGTACGTTCTTGACGTATTTGTCAAAAAACTTCACACTGCGATCCATAAAGGCCAGCCACAAGTCTCCGTTGAAGGAATGGCCTTCGCCTTCGTAGGCAAAAAGCTTTGCATCTTTCTTTGCATCGACAAGACCCTGGTAAAGTTTCTTCGACCAGTCGGGCGGCGTGCCGGCCAAGGTCTTGCCGTCGGCGGCGCCGTAGTTGATTTCAACGGGAGCCGTTACCAGACCCAGATGATAGAACGAAGAAATTTGATGCAGCAGATCTGCATTCGTGGACGCGTCATAATAAGCCTGTCTTAAATTGACTGGCAAGTCCAACGGTACGACATCTGAAGAATTACATCCGATGTGTTGTTCGCCTGCAGTAATATCACCGATGCAGCCTAGTCCCCAGCGAGCGAGGATGTCTGCATCGTCGGCGCTGACTGTGGAATACAGTACCGCAGCTTTGACACTGGTCTCGGTACGCTCCGCTGCTCGACCGCCGACAATCGTCAGCACGCGCATCGTCACGCCGCCGCCCATGCTGTGCCCCCACATACCGACGCGAGTCGCATCCGCTTCGGGAATGGACGGAATGGCATTGAGCAGATTGACGACGTCGATCACAAGGCCGGAGTAAAAAAGACTCGGCCCAACATCCGAGCCGCCCCAACTGCGGTAATCGGATGCAAGCGTGATGTAACCATATTTGTTGAGATACTGCGCGGCGCGCCACGTGCCATCGCCGGAAGCGTAACTGGCGCGCGGGAAGAAACCGTGGTTCATCACGATGACCGGAAACGGCGGCTTGCCATTTTTCGGTATCTGCATGATGCCGGTAATGGTCAGGCCATCGCTGGGATAATCAATGAGATAACGCGTGTAAAGGTCTGTCTCTTCAAGCTTGGCGCGGATGTGGACTTTGCCACTCTTGTAATCGTGATGGCGCAGCCCATCAATGGTGTACGGATAAATTAGTTGCTCGACGGTCGGCATGGGCGAAGGGGTAAGAATAGCTGTGGCTGTTGCCAAAAGTGTTGTAGTTTCTTTCGCAGGCAAAGTTGCAGTCTGCGCTAAATCAAGCGGTGCAGATTGGCAGGCCGCCAACAAGAACAAAATCATCAACGAAAACAATTTCTTCATAAGGCACGAATAAACTCTTCGCCCTTGCCTATCAAGTCATCATGATCGTCCGGCGCAGGAGCGGATGCGAGCAGGGCGCGCGTTTTCTCGCGCAGCACCTGCTGAGCGGCGGGCTGTCCGGCTTCCTGCCACTTCTCCATGGTATGATGCGGATAAACGCGGCTGACATAATATCCATTCTTGTAATTTTTCATCGTCGAAGGCTGCGTCAAGAAACTTCCGCCTGGCCCAACTTTCAGGATTTCTTCCAAGGCTGCGTTCGGATCATCAAGCTGGAAGCCATCCGCGAAACGCAGGGCCTGATCAATAATTTCATGAGCGTGGACAATGGTCAATGCTGAAATGGACTTCGAGCCGAGCGAATCTCCGATGAACGGAGCCAGTCCGCCCTTCGAAAGCAGCAGTGCAAGTGTGTTCATCCAATACGTGTCGGCGGCGATCAAATCCATACCCCAGCCTGTGCCGCTGCCTGACGTGCTGCAATGTGGAATGCCATAATGAGCCATCATTTCTGAACAAGCCACGCTGATCAACACGCTCTGCGGGTCATAAAAATTAAGCATCGAACGCATGTCGAAATAAACCGGCAACATACCCAGGATGATCGACGCGCCTTTTTTAATGGTTTGACTGATAACCAACCCGGCTAGCAACTCTGCCATCAGCAGGGAAAGAGTCCCGGCCGGGGTCAGCGGCGTGGAGGCGCCCGCCATGCTGTAATTCGAAAAGATGATCGGCAGTCCGCGTTCGATGGCGACCTGCATTTTATCCATCGTGCCGGCGTTCATCACCAGCGGCGAAACGGGATTGAAATACGGCAGCACAAAAGGGTTATCGCCCAGCGGACCGTGCAGTTTTTCGTACATTTGCATCACAGCCGGAAATTTGTTTTCGTCCGAGACCAGCAGAACCAGCGGCTTGGTTGTATTGGCAATATGCTCCAGGCTTCCATAAAGATCGCTGACATTCTCCGGCACATCCCGCAAAATACCAACTGTCGAGATCACGTCATAAAGCGGCAGGGCCGAACCGAGCCGAACAAGATCACGAAAATTCTGACGCGTAAAAAGTTCAGGTTTATCGCCATCCGGTTCCTGATAATACAAGGCCGTCACGCCCACGCCAAAACGCAGACGGTCATCCCCGAGACGAAAAGCCAGTTCGCCGCGACGGTTATACACGTCAACCGTTTTCGGGGCGGACCGAAGCGCCTCTTCCACTACCGAAGCTGGGAACTTGATCACGCAGCCTTCAGCTTTCAGCCCAAGCTTTCTCTCCAACAACCCCAACACAGACGGCGAATCCACGCGCACGCCGGTCTCACTCAGAATGCGCAAAGTGTATTGATGCGTTTGCTGGATTTGCTCTTCGTTCATCAAGATCAATTGCGGGCGGACATTGTTCATAAATCATTCTCCATAATATTTTTTCGTCACACATAATCCCAAATTTCCTCATGCTCCCCCGTTTCGACCATCTGCTCCGCCCTTCGCAACAACCGCACAGCGACCTCTTCATCCACGTAAACCTCACCGCAACTTGGACAAACACGCCCAGGCACATTGTTGATCACCAATTTTATTTCATCGCGCTCCAAAGCTATGGCTGTGAAACCATCCACGATTTCAGCCTGCCGGCAAACAAGGCACTTCATCTCCGGCTCCGAGAATCTTTTTTCCACTTATCGGGATTGGGCACATAAACAGTAATGATGGTAATTTCTTTTTCTTCCGCATTCTCGGATGTCACTACATGGAATGGACGTTTGCCCTGAAACCCCAAGATCAAACGGCTTGGCTCCGTCATCTCTCCCGAATAATCTTCGATAACATCTCCTGCATCCAATACCTGACGCACCTTCTTTTCAGATATTCCGCGCTCGAATATGCGCTGAACTGCGTGGACGCGGAAGATGATCTGGTAACTTTTCATCAGAAAATTATACTTTGTAAGATGAACCTCATGCAAAAGTAGGTCAGGCTTGCGGCCTGACGGTGTACGAAAACACAGGCTTTGGCGGGTTGCAAACCCGCCCTACAGCATTTACGCAAGATATCAGATGAAATAGAAAGGTAGAATTGCCTCATGAACTTGATCCACCGAGCAGCAGATTATATATCTGCCCACACTTATTTGTTCCTGACGCTTATCGCCGTGCTCACCTGGCTGATCGGCATTCTGGTCTTGCGCTCGACGCCGCCCGATCTTCATAATGGCGAAACCGTCAGTTGGTGGGGCCTCACCTTGAATCTAGTACACGGCTATGGCTATAGTCTGTGCAACCAATATTATTTTCCGTTTTGCAACGCGTCCATACCGTACACAGCCATGCGCGAACCTGCTCCGGTTTTGTTATTCGCCGCTGTCGCGCTGCTCTTCAAGGAATCTCTTTTAGCCGCGAGTCTGACTGAATTAATGCTCCACATCGGGATTGTGATCGCGCTCTTCTATCTGACCCGCGAATGGGCCGGGCCTTCGACGGGTCTGCTGGCAGCTCTGGCTTGGGCAATCTACCCGCGTGTCTACATTCTTATTCCGCAAGTATCGGGTGATCTGCTGGCCGGGTTGGGTGTGACAGTAGGAATCTATTTTGTGATGAAGGCCCGTCGAACAGACCACATCCGCGATTGGTTGTTGGCCGGGCTTGGATTGGGAATCGCGGTCATGTCGCGCTCGGCCATGTCCATGGTGGCGTTGACCGTGATCGCTGGCTGCATGATCGAACGTTGGGAATTAAGACAGCGCATCTGGAGCTGGCTGCGCCCCGCTTTATTTGTAGCCGCTATGGTCGGAGTCAGCATGGCGCCCTGGCTCATCTACACGGACGTCGCTCTCGGC
>JAJYOH010000397.1 GCA_021796315.1 Chloroflexota bacterium | reverse complement strand
TTTGATTGGACGTTTTGCATAAGCAAACCACTTAATATAAAATAAGGAAAAAAATAATGAAACATATTCTATTCGTTGCCGCAACGCTGGCCCTGCTGCTCAGCGCCTGCGGCCCACAAGCAGCGCCAACCATCGACCCGGCTCAGGTGCAGGCTTCAGCAATAGCCGCGGCCGACACCATGCTGGCAATGACACAGGCGGCAATCCCCACTGCGACGCCTATTCCCCCAACGCCGATTCCCAGTCCGACCCTTGAACCTTCTCCCTCCCCCATTCCTTTACCAACTTTATCCGTTCAGACATCGCCGACAGTTGCAGCCAGCTCAAGCGGCACCAGCAGTGACCCTTGCAATGGTGCGATGGCAGATAATGGTGGACCAGACATCAAGAATGTGCGTATTTCCAACGAGAACAATGTTTCGATCATTCTCTCGCTCCACCTGGACAAAAACGCTTTTGCAGAATGCGGCTTCCGCGGTTTCAATATCGGCGCCAATCAAAGCATAAACGTCACCGACCTCAAGGCCGGCTGCTATTTCGCCGCCGCCTATGTGGGTAGTAAATCCAAGGCGTTCGGTAGTTTCTGTATTACGGATTATACGCACGGCTGGTGGATCAAAGTGATGGCAGAACAAATCACTCTGGTTGGTCCATAAAAAGCGATATAAAAAAGAGAGGTAAGCTGCCGCCTCTCTTGTTTTTTTTATTGGTTTGCATTTATGTAGATTTTCGTTCAATGCTGGCACCCAGCATGCGCAATTTTTCTTCCACATTTTCATAGCCGCGATCGATCTGGCCGATATTGCGTATCGTGGACGGGCCATTGGCCGCCAAGGCTGCCAGCACAAGCGCCATCCCGGCTCGAATATCAGGACTTTCCAGGTTTTCTCCAAACAGCTGAGTAGGGCCTTGCACCAGACAGCGATACGGATCACACAAAATAATACGTGCACCCATGCCAACCAATTTATCGGTAAAGTACATACGCCCCGAATACATCCAATCATGGAACAGGATCGAACCGGAGGCCTGGGTTGCAACGGTGATGGCGATACTGATCAGATCGGTCGGAAATGCGGGCCAGACATTGGTCTTGATCTCGGGCACCGCGCCGTCCAGATCATGTACGATCGCCAACGGCTGGCCAGACGTCACCAAGATATCGTCGCCTTCCACTTCCCACTGAACGCCAAGCCGTCGAAACACCTGTGCGACCATCTGCAAATAGCGTACGCCTGCATTGCGGATGCGGGCTTCGCCGCGCGTCACAGCCACTGCGCCGACAAAACTGATGACCTCAAGATAGTCGGGGCCAATGGTAAACTCCCCGCCACGCAAATGCGGCACGCCATTAATGCGCAGGATGTTCGAACCAATTTCTTCGATCTGCGCGCCCAGCCCATTCAAGAAGTGACAGAGTTCCTGAATATGCGGCTCGGAAGCCGCGTTATGGATCACGGTTTTTCCTTTTGCAGTCACAGCGGCCATCACGACATTTTCCGTTGCAGTCACACTGGCTTCATCCAGCAGTATCTCCGCGCCCTTTAGCCCGCTGGAATGGAAATCAAACACACGGTCATAAGTCACTTCTGCGCCCAGAGATTGCAGGGCCAAAATGTGCGTATCCAAACGACGACGACCAATCACATCCCCGCCGGGGGGTGGAATGTGCAGCCTGCCAGCCCGCGCTGTGACCGGTCCCGCCAGCAGGATGGAGGCCCGAATGCGGCGGCAAAGGTCAAGGTCAAGACCGCCCGGCTGCAAAGTCCGGGAAGTGAGCCGCCAGGTATTCGCATCCAAATCTTCAACTCGTGTGCCGAGGCTTTCGATCAAACGGCGCATATCGAGCACGTCACGGATCTGCGGCACGTTCCGCAAAACAACCGGTTCATCCGTCAACAAACAGGCCGCCAGAAGCGGCAAAGCGGCATTCTTGTTTCCCGCCGGTGTGATCTCGCCGCGTAAAGGCACGCCACCTTCTATAATAAATTCTTCCATATCTTCATCATCTCCTGGGAAATCCGAAAGGATTGTAAGGCAGTTTGAACAATTCGCCAAGCGCCTTACAGTTGACTTACACGAACAGAAACAACGGCCATTTGGAATATAATGAAATCCAGATGACGTTGATCCTGATCTTCCCCGTCGTGATCGGATGGGTGAGCGGTTGGGCCGTTAATTATTTAACAGACACGCTGCCTCTCACCCGCCGCTTTACGCGTCCGGCCTGCGCGCAATGCGCCAGGGAATATCCTTTGGGCGCATACTTGACTTTTCAGGCGTGCAGGCATTGCGGACACCGCCGCGGCCTGCGTCCATGGATCGTTCAAATACTGATGCTGGCTGTGAGCATTTACACATGGATCAATCCACATCGCATGGGATACGCGCTTGGCATGGTTTTATTGACGTATTATGCCGTGGTCTTCTTCATAGACATCCAACACCGTTTGATCCTGCACCCCACCAGCATCTTCGGCGCTCTTCTCGGACTTGGGCTGGGCGCCTGGCTGCATGGGCTTGTGCCTACACTGTTGGGCGGACTGGGCGGCTTCGTCATTATGCTGGTCTTATATTACTTTGGAACGCTCTTCTCGAAATGGAGAACAAAACGCATGCAGGCATCCGGCCGGGACGCAGACGAGGAGGAAGCTCTGGGCGCAGGAGATGTGATCCTCGCCGGAATTTTGGGCTTAATTTTAGGCTGGCCTTTTATCTGGTTCAGCCTCCTGCTGGGGATCTTATTCGGAGGCATCGTCGGTCTCTTGTTGGTTCTATATCTGCTGATCACAAAAAAATATGGTAAGGAAGCCTTTATGGTCTTTATGCCTTACGGGCCTTTTTTCATTGCCAGCGCATTTTTTATTATGTTTATTCCAAATTGGATCATAGCCGTAGTGCCAAAGTAAAAAAAGGAATTTGTAATTATTCAGGCAATTGAAGATACCCCGAAAAAAGGGCGTGCTTTTCGGGAACTTCCTCGCTACAGCTAATCAATTACAGGAATTTTTAATAAGGCAGCAGGTTATGTTCGGACATTTTTCGTCCAAATCCCACAAAAATCGCAAACAGCTAAGCGCGCAAGCGATGGTGGAATTTGCCCTGGTTTTGCCGATTCTACTAACGATCATTTACGGTCTGATCGAAAGCGGACGGTTGATTTTCATTTACGCATCCGTAGTGACAGCCAGCCGCGAGGCCGCCCGCTATGGATCGGCCTCCGGAACGAACGCCTCCGGAACACCGCTCTATCAGGATTGCGCAGGCATCCGTGCGGCTGCGCAGAAAGTCGGCTTTCTTAATACCTTTGCAAATTCAGATATAAAGATCACCTATGACCGCGACCTGGGCAGCACCCAGATCCAAGGCGTCAGCTCCTCGTTGCCCGGAGCAGACACCTGCCCAATCGGCAGCAACATAGTTCAAAACGGCGACCGGATCGTCGTTCAAGTAACGACCCAGTTTAGTCCAATGATACTGGTTGGCACCTTTGCCCAATTTCCGATCACAATCACAAGCGCGCGCACGATGCTGGTCAGTATTCCCATCAATGTAGCCGCGCCTCCAGGTTCGTCAGGCAGTGGGTTCGTGTTAAGTTCGATTAGTCCATCTCCATCCACTTTTTCATCACCTGGACAGACGATCACCTACACATATACACTGACCAACCAGGGAACCGCAGCCATATCCGGGCCCTTCACTGTCACCGACAATAGGCTTCCGATTGTAAATTGCCCTGGGGGAACAAATCCATTGGCTGGGGGTGCAAGCATGACCTGCACCGGTACCTACACCATCACGCAGGCAGACCTGGATTTCGGTTCAATGATCAATCAAGCCTCTGCTCTGGGAGGCGCAGGGGCGTCAAATATAGCCACTGCAACTATTACAGCCAACCAACAACCTCAAATATCGCTGGCCAAGAGCGCATCGCCAACCGCGTCGACCACGCTTGGTGCGGCGATCACCTACTCCTACATCATACAGAATACCGGCAACGTAACCTTGCCCGGGCCCTTCACCATATCGGACAATAAAATCAATGGCGGCACTGCATCCACATGCGCCACAGTGCCTGCGCCGGGACTTGCACCTGGGGCATCCACCTCCTGCACGAACACGTACTCGATCACGAGCGCCGACCTTAGCAATGGCTCGGTTATGAATACAGCAACTGCGGCTACGACTACCACGGCCAACACAATAACGGTAACGGTAACATCCAACCCGGCCAGCGCCACGGTTGTGACCAAACCTCTTTCTCTTAGCCTGGCCCCCTCTCCCACCTCAGCCAGCCTGCTTGGGACAGTAATCACCTACACATATACACTGCGTAACAATAGTCCATCGTCTATCAGTGGTCCTTTCAGTGTAGCAGACAACAAAGTTCCAAACGTGGATTGTTCCGGGGCGAGCAACCCGCTTGGAGCCGGTGGAACCACCTCATGCACCGCAACGTACACTGTCACCCAGGCAGACTTGGATCTCGGCACAATCACGAATCAGGCCACTGCAACCGGCGGCGGTCTAACCTCCAACCAGGCAAGTACGTTTGTCACCCTCACACAAAATCCCGCGCTGACCCTGACAAAAGGCGCATCCCCAGCAACGGCCACCACGGTGGGAGTGACCATCACATACACATACACATTGCAAAATACCGGCAATGTAACCCTGACGTCGCCCTACGCTGTAACGGATAACAAGATTACTGGAGTAACTTGCAGCGGAGCGGTCAGCCCATTAGCGCCAACGGTGTCAACCACTTGCAGCACGACCTATGTCACCACACAAACAGATTTGGATGCCGGCTCGATCATCAACACAGCCAGCGCGACCGCAATGTTCGGAACAAAAACGGTGACATCCAACCAGGCCAGCGCCACGGTCATCACCTATACAGGGCCCAGGTTGAAACTGCAAAAGACCGCCAATCCAACCTCTACCACCGGGGCTGGACAGACCATCGCTTATACATATACATTGACCAATACTGGAAATACAGCATTGACCTCGCCTTTCACCATCACGGACAATAAGATCAATGGCGGCGCTGCATTTTCTTGCGCCACAGCGGCCAGTCCGCTGAATATTGGCGCAACCACAAGCTGCATATCGAGCTACGTTACTACAGCTCCGGATGTTAGCGCAGGCTCTGTTACAAACACGGCCACGGCACAGGCTATGGCCGGGACAACACCCATTACATCCAACCCAGCCAGCGCAACAGTTATTGTCGCGACTCCGAGCCCCTGCGACCTGCGGCACGGCCCATTTAATACTGCGTCATTTACCATGACCATCTATAGCCTCTCAAGCACGACCATTACAGTTCACATTACAAGCATTCAGATTTTTTACAACAACGCCAGCAACTCCATTACCCAATTGTCATTCGGAGGAGTCAATATCTGGTCGGGCACCAGGACAGGTTCGCCTGGAGTATTCAGCAGTCCCTATACCGGCGACGTTTCGTTAAGTCCATCGAGCAACAAGATATTGCAAGTCCAATTCTCCTCGGCCTACGTGCCGCTGACGGGCGGAGGCGAACGCATCCTGGTTACTTTTGCTGAATCTGGCTGTCCTACACTGGACTCAAGTAACTGATGTTACGCACGAGGCGGAGTAAAAATCAGGTACGATTTGGGCATGAACAAAGAAAACTTGGAACTGTACACGGATTATTTACTCAGCACCTTTGGGTATGCCACCGCCACCGGGCTTTCTCGGATGGTGGAAGGACAAGTCAGCCATGACCAGATCACTCGGTTTCTGTCTGGCGAGGAGTACACCTCGAAAGACTTGTGGTTGGAAGTCAAAACAACGGTGCGGCAGGTAGAACGGGAAGAGGGGGTTCTGATTTTTGACGACACCGTTCAAGAAAAGCCGTACACCGACGAGAATGAGGTCATGTGCTGGCACTACGACCACAGCAAAGGGCGGGCGG
>JAJYOH010000396.1 GCA_021796315.1 Chloroflexota bacterium | reverse complement strand
ATCGGCGGCAAAACATTCATGCTGCCAGGTCAAACGCTCCAGCCGGGACAACGCGCTGTCTTCTACGGATCGACCACCCATATTCTGCTGATGGATAGCGGCGACACGATCCGCCTGACCAATCCATACGGTGTTATTGTGGATGCGCGCGGCTATGGCGTGGTCAAATATCCGGACCAATCTCATTGCCGCATCCCCGACGGGAACGGATACTGGCAACTTGCCTGCTTCCCAACTCCCGGAACTGAGAATGTGCTGACGGGTGTCGTCCCTGCTTCACCCCCGGCCAAAATAGGTCAACCCGCGCCTTGTCTGCTGCCCGACACAGCGCCGCTTGAATTTCGCCTGGCAGTATGCAGTCCTTTTGGCGCGGATATATGGGATCGCAATTACTGGGACGACGCGGCCGGACAAAACCAGTTCGTCATCCCCGATCCATTTGGCAAAGGCGAAATAGTTGTGGAATAACAAAAGAATATTTGACGAAAAGGAACCGCCGCCCAAACAAAACAGGCGGCGGTTCCTTTCAAAAAAGATGGTGATAAGTCATGGCGATGATCGGGGTGAGGGGGGCACCTCGACCACCGCCATCAACTTTATACACGACCTGTTAATAAAAGTCAAGAGGAATGAAGTTTTGTAATTCTCACCCCACTCAGTAATCCATCAGGCGGGCATGAGTTTTTTGAGAACCACTGAACACGAAGGGTACAAAGCATAGCAAGGGGGAGAGGATATTCACGCTTTTATGCTCTTTTTTCCTTTTTTGAGATCGCGGCAGGCGAGAATAATTTCCGCATCAAGAGCAGACAACTCCATCGCAATTTCTTTTCCAACGCCGGATGTCGGACCAGTAATAATAACGCGCTTGCCTTTCATTGAATTCATCGAAATGCTCCCCTCTGCATGCGATAAAACTTTTGATGACCAGATGCTGGGTTGCGGTTGCTGGGATGTGTTTTACTCTCATCTGATTTTGCTGAATAAAAGCGAAACAACAAAACTCGCTCTTAAGAGACAAGCCTCCACCCAAGTGCGAGTTTGTTCTATTCAGCGAAAATACAGAATGGTTAAGAAGTAATGCTCGTTCCTAGATCATCTAGAATTCGCTCCGCCGCAAGACGGCCAGAGACAAGCGCGTTTGGAATCCCCGTGCCGGGACGCGTGCTGGCGCCGGCGAAATATAGATTGTGATAACGGGCGTGACGATTGGATGGGCGGAAATATCCAAGCTGGGTCAGGTTGTGACAAAGTCCGTGCGTGGAACCCTTCATCAGGTTATAGCGTTTGCGCCACGAAAGCGGAGTGAAGTTTGTTTCAAACTTGATGTGTTCTTCGAGATCGGTGATGCCGAGCGTTGCCAGGCGGCGGAATACTTCCTGCCGCGCCTGGTCGCGGATGGATGCCCAGTCTTGTTCGCCATTCTTCGACAAATGCCCAACAGGGACGATGGCAGTCAACGTGTCTTCCCCTGCCGGTGCCATCGAAGTATCCAGCCGCGCCGGTGCATGGACATACAGGCTTGGATTTTTCGGCAAAGTCAAATCGTCAATAATGCTCTCAAAGTTCTGGCGATAATCGTCCGCAAGAAACAAAGTATGCGGCCCCAGCGTTTTATAAGTCTTGTCAACGCCCCAGAAAAAGCTGACCACCGAACACGAGAAACGTTTGCGCTCCAACTTCTCGGCCATGCCATCCTGCGGAAGCAAATCGCGATAAACGTAGGGCAGGTCGGCATTTGCAAGGATGGCATCCGCTTCAAGCCGCTGACCGCCGGCGAGGATCACGCCACGCGCCTTTTCTTCGCTGACATCGATCCGCTCCACGCTGGCATCGAAGACGAATTCCACGCCCGCAGATTTGGCGATCTCCATCAGTGCATCTACCACGCGACGCATCCCGCCTTTGGGATACCAGACGCCGTGAGCCAGTTCCGTGTAGGGCATCATCGAAAACGTGGCCGGTGCCTCGAAGGGACTCAGTCCCATGTACACATCCTGGAACGTGAAGGCCGCCTTCAAACGCGGATCATCAAAGTAGGCCGACATGTTGCGATAATGCCCAACGAAAGGTTTTAGTTGAAACAGAAGCGGAAGATTGGCCAGGGTGAAGAAATCGGATGCCTTGCGAAAATCGCGGTTGACCAAACGATCAATGCCCAGATGATAGTGACGATGACCTTCTTCCAAATATTGCAGGAATCCGAGATAACTCGTCGGCTCGATGGACTCTAATTGCTCGCGCATCGAATTGAGATCGGATGTGAGCGAAAGTCCACTGCCATCGTCGAAGATCAGATGATAGGTCGGGTCGACCCGCTGAAGTTCCAGCATCTCGCGGGCCGAGGCTCCCAACGCGGCAAACTCTGCATCGTACAGCAACGGCATGACCAGCAGGGTCGGCCCGGTATCGAAGTGATGTCCGTCGCGGCTGATGCGGTCACAACGCCCGCCGGGACGCGAGTTCTTTTCCAGCATCGTGACGTGCAGTCCGCGTTGAGCAAGGCGCGCCGCCGCGGCAATCCCGCCGATACCCGCGCCAATAACAATGATCGAAGGAGTTTTCATTTTATCTGGTTGATGGAACATGCAGCAACTTGCCGGGGCGATGTGGGCTCAATGCCTGCGAGACTGCCGACCATCCCGTCCATACCGTAGACATAAAATTCTTGCATTCAGGATATGCGGATCGCAAATGATAATCATCCCGTTCGATGGCCGATAGCACCGTCTCGAAGCGGGACGCGTAGGCAAAGCCTGCCATGCGGCAGCGCGAGTTTTCAATCTGAGCCAAATAACCCTGTCCAGATTTGAAGCAAGCCCGGGCGAGTCCGACACGGCTTTTGATCCAACTTCGATAGGCCTCGCTTTGAACGTCGCGCGGGTCAATTCGCTGAGACTCGATCACCTCACGCGGGATGTTGAAGTAACCAGCTTCGACATCCTCCAAAGTATCGCGCAGCATGTGGGCGATGTGTGCGCCAGTGACAGCCAGATAGCGCGTTCGGACCTGCGGCGCTTTGCATTCGTGGCCGATGAAATAGTGCATGGCCTCGGTCACTGCAACAGCCAATGAATGTGTATATTGATTTAGTTCAGCTTCACATATCAGCCGGCCGCGGCGTTCGGCGTCGAACGACATGACCGCCAGCATGTTGCGGATGTAGGACTGGAGGCCGCTTCTTTTTCCGTGCTCGGAGCGGATTAGCTCCGCCAGCATGGATTCCTCATCTGACAGATGGCGCGGCCGCTCGCCGCGATAGCATTGATCTATCAGCGATTTTTGCTTTTCCACAAAAATGAGGCGTTCTCGTTTTTCCATTCCGCTCTGATCAATCTGATCATCCACCCAGCGGAAATAGGCGTAGGCCCGGTAGGCATCTGCCATCAGGTCACGATCCGCGAGAAAGTGGATGGTGTAATAGGTCTGCTTGCTTGCCGACCGAGTAATCGCTTCCGCCAGTCTTTGATTCGCTCCAAGACTATTTGGCTTCAAATTAGTGGTAATAACGGGAATATTTGACATAGTTGTTCCTCAAGAATCCTGGCACTGAAAGATGTATTGCTCTTGTATTATTCACCACGAATATGTACGCTGTTTTTCCCTTTTAGTTTCGTTGATAGAAGTGCGGTTGAAAAAAAACTTGCCCGCGCTGGATGAGCGTTTATTAAGGCGGCAGTCTATGATGTTGATTTCAGGTTATCTTTTGCTTGACGCTCATCTAACGCGGTGGTATCCTTGCGCCCAATGTTCTCGCCCCTGACTGACACCAATACTAATAATTCCCGCACTCGTACAGTGCCGGGACGTTGGTGTTGGGAATAGAAAGTAGTTCAAAGAAACGTGAGCTAATCCTACACAAGAACGCCCCGAAGGTTCGGGGCGTTTTATTATCTTCCCTCACTACATCCCCTCTCCCAATTTTGGGAGAGGGGCAAAGGGTGAGGGGAATCAAGGAGAAGAAATTATGAACATCAGCAACACAACACCAGTCTATGCGGTGGCAGACAAGAACCTTGTCCCCGTCAGCGGACACTTACGCCAGATGATGGATATCCCGCCCTCACGCATGTTCCTCATCAACAAATCGTTGAAGGTCTACAAGGAAAAGAATCCAGACTCCAAGATTTTCGATGCCTCGCAAGGCGACGGCGGCGCGTCACTGCCCGGGGTGCCGAAAAATATTCTCAAGCGCGCCTTCCAGCTCCAGGTCGAGCACGGAAGCGCTTACGATATGCCCTTCGGCACGGACGCCTATCGCAAATCCGTCGTCGAGCAATATTGGAAATTGGATGCGAGTCTGGGGTGGGGTCCGGCAAATGTGTTGGCTACTGTCGGCGGACGCGATGCGCTGGTCAAGGCGTATCAGGCGATGATGGCTCTCGGTCATGGGCGTCAGGGCGATGCCGTGATCGTCTCGCGCGTGCCGTGGATTTCATATAACTGGGGACCGTATGGAGTAGGCGCGAACGTGATGTGGGCGCCGGGCGATCCCGCGCAAGGTTGGGCTTATTCTGAAGACGGCATCAAGGAATGTGTGGCGTTTGCTTTAAAATCCGGACGAAAGGTGGCGGGTCTCGTTATAACCAACCCGGACAACCCGACGGGCGCGACCACGTCCACCGAGAAGATGGTCTCGCTTGCCAAGTCCGCGCTGGAGGCGGGAGTGGCCTTCGTGTTGTTCGATTGGATGTATCACTATGTGACCGATGAACAGCCCAATGACTTAAATACATTCCTGAAATTCTTCACGCCCGAAGAGCGCAAACGATTGATGTTTTTGGATGGCATCACAAAAAGTTTGGGTGGGTCGAACATTCGCAATTGTCATTTGATCGCTGATGAAAGTGTCATTAAATTTATTGTTGCACGCGCATCGCATGGCATAATCCCTTCGTTCTATTCGCTGGCTGTTGCAATGGCTGCTTACGAAATGGGGTACGCCGAAGCCTCGAAATCAATCATCGAGCCGACCAATGCCAGCCGCAAAGTGTTGAAGGGTCTGCTCGAAAAAAGCGGACTGGAACACATTCTCGGCAAAGGTTATTACGCGTTTATGAATGTCGGTGAATTCATCAAAGCCAAAGGCCTCCCCGATAGTGAACCGCTCGGACAATATCTTGCCGAAGAACATGGCGTTGCGATCGTCCCCGGCGCGTTCTTCTCTCCCTTCGGCAATGACTGGATCCGCTTCTCGTATGCTACGCCCGCGGAACGCACGCAAGGCGCGTTCAAGAGATTGATGGAAGGATTGGCAAGCCTTAAGAAGTAATAGAAAGAGGAAAGACTCAACATCCTTCCTCTTTCCTGGTCGAATAAATTCATATGGTTTATTCGATAAATGATAATACAGGCGCTAAAACTTGTGGAATATTCGCCGGAAGATTTGGTTTGATTTTTTCTGCAATATGCAAATGATCTAGGTGCGTCTTAATTTCGGGATGATGTGGCGCGTTGTCCCACCTTGCGATCATTTTGCCTTCGGATGATTGAAGATGAAAACGATATTTCAGGCGTTTGAAATCCGGCTCTATGACAACATATTCTGCGATATGAAGTTCGTAGCCCCCGGTAAGTGTGAGTATGCCTCGGATGTAACATTCCTCTTCCGAGACTTCATCAAAGGAAATATCGTTTTGAATGACGTGCGGCGCGGCAAGAATGGCCGCCTGCACGGAGGAGTAATACTCACGGGATTTCACACAGAGACTCCCGAAAGGATTTCGTAACGCTCGCGCCACAAGTTTAGACCGCGGACAGCCGCGTACCAATCAAAGTAGTCTTGTTCATCGCCGAGAGCGCCCGCCTCAAATTTTTCGACGAATTTTGCCGATGTCATTTTGTGCTTCTTCTCGAAGTCTTTGCAGATGGCAGAATAATGTTCAAAGCGTTGTTGCGCATGGGCCGCGGCGCTATTCAATGCAAAAGATACCGCGTTGCGGATACTG
>JAJYOH010000395.1 GCA_021796315.1 Chloroflexota bacterium | reverse complement strand
AAGGATTTCAACTCGTATGGCTCGCGCCGCGGCAATGATCTTGTGATGGCGCGCGGCACCTTTGCGAACATCCGCCTGAAGAATTTGTTGGTCGAGCCGAAGGAAGGTAATTTCACCAAACATTTCCCGGAAGGCGCTGAGTTAAGCATTTATGATGTTGCGAAGAAATATCAGGATGAAGGCGTGCCTTCGATCATTCTGGCGGGCAAGGAATACGGAACCGGTTCCAGCCGCGACTGGGCCGCGAAGGGTCCGAACCTGCAAGGTGTGAAGGCTGTAATTGCTGAGTCCTTTGAGCGAATCCATCGCTCTAACTTGGTCGGCATGGGCGTACTTCCTTTGAAATTCATGGATGGACAAAATGCCGAGTCGCTGGGCTTGAAGGGCAATGAAGTTTTCGACATCACCGGTTTGAGCGATAAGATGGCGCCGAAGTGCGTTGTCACGGTCAAAGCAAAAAAGGCCGATGGCAAAGTTGTGGAGTTCAAAGCCACTGCTCTGTTGAATACATCCGTTGAAGTGAATTACTACCGCAACGGCGGTATTCTGCACACGGTACTGAGAAATTTGGTGAAATAACCCACCTGCTTTTACAGGGCAATGACAGAATAAAAACGAGACTGGTTTATCGCCAGTCTCGTTTGTTCTGATGCAGAAAGATGCAGATAGCCAGCGGGTGAATTTTGTTTTTCATTATCCCTCACAAAAAGCAAGTCGGATTGCCAATCCGGCCTGCTGGATTATAGCGAAATCAAAGCTGGCTGTTGCTGCGAGCGTACTCCAGCAAGTGTGGCCTGCATCGACCACGGCCCCGTCCATGTGACGGTGACGGGTAAAACCTTGCCGCGCAGATCGTCGTCCGATTCGGCGAAGACCAGTTTGTTGGTGGGCGTGCGTCCGCGCCAGCGGCCTTTGACTTTTTCTTCGAATAAAACGTCCACGCTTTGGCCAAGATATTTCTTATTGATCTCATCAACAATATTTTCCTGCAACTCTTCCAACAAGCGGAAGCGGCGCATTTTTTCGTCTTCGGTCACATTATCGGCCATGCGGCGGGTGGCAACGGTGCCCTCTCGCAGCGAGTACCGTGCCAGATGAGCAACGTCCAGCTTGAGGTCCGATAGGAGGCGGTAGGTTTGCATGAATTGTTCTTCGGTCTCGCCGGGGAATCCGACGATGATGTCCGTGGCAATGGAACAATCCGACAATCGCGCGCGGATCTTTGCAACGAGGTCGCGGTAATTTTGCTGGGTGTAGCCGCGCTTCATGTTCGATAGAACTTCGTCGTCGCCCGCTTGAATTGGAAGTTCGATGTGCGGCATGAGGTGTGGAAGTTCGGCGATGGCGTCAATGAGTTCATCGTCAAAATAGTTGGGATGCGATGTAAGAAAGCGGATGCGCTCGACGCCCTCGATCTCATGGATGAGACGCAAGAGCGCTGCGAGATTTGGGCCATCGGGAATATCCCTGCCGTAGCGGTCCACAATCTGACCGAGCAACGTGATTTCCTTGACACCCTGCTTTGTGAGCGAACGGACGTCGCCGACAATATCGCCAACCGGGCGCGACCGTTCCACGCCGCGCTGGTAGGGGATGATGCAAAAAGCGCAGGCGTGCGAACAACCATAGACAATGGGCACATGCGCGCTGATGAGTTTGCCGCGTTCGGCGACAGGCAGAATAAGTTCGTCGTCCATCATCATGAAGCGGCGCGTGGTTTCGGCATCTTCGGTGGAGCGGATCTCGCCCTGTGTGAGGTGCGAGATCAAAGGGCCGGGATCGGATGGCGGCGAGAAGACATCCACGAAGGGCAGCTTGGCGCGTAACTTTTCCGCGCCGCGCACACCGACCATGCAACCCATCAGGTTGATGACGAGATTGGGGTTTTTCTTTTTGAGCGGGCTGAGCGAAGTGAGACGTCCGAGCGCCTTGTCTTCAGCAGATTGGCGCACAACGCAGGTATTTAAAACAATCACGTCGGCTTCTTCGATGGTTTCGGTAAGGGTGTAACCAAGATGTTCAAGCGACGAGCCAACGCGTTGTGAGTCGGCCACGTTCATCTGACAGCCTTCGGTCCAGATATGGTATTTCATGGAAGCGAATTATACCAAGAGCGGTCGGGATTCGATAATCGTTATTCATTATTCCTTAGCAGGTCTAATACCCGCTGCTTTGTGGCGAGAAGATCAATTCCGCTAGGATACCCCGTCTGCTTGCGGCGGGGTAGTTCATTCGATATTCGGGAGTCGCCAGCGTATATCGGGAATTGCACGAATCCCAATCCCGAAATTCCGATTCCCGCTTCGCTTATGGTAAAATCTTGTCCGCCTGGAGGGATGGCCGAGCGGCTGAAGGCGCATGTCTTGAAAACATGTTTGGGTCACACCAACGTGGGTTCGAATCCCACTCCCTCCGCTGAGAGTCGCAGGTTAACAAGTTGGAAGGTTTTCAAGCTGAAGGTTTCCCTCAACCTGTCAACGTGCAACTTGCAAACCTTCAAACCAAATATTGGGGAGGTGCCAGAGAGGCTGAATGGGCTCGCCTGCTAAGTGAGTGCCGGGGTAACTCGGTCGCGGGTTCGAATCCCGCCCTCCCCGCCAGAAGAAGAACGCGTCTGCAAGGGCGCGTTTTTGATTCAGTTGTGCGCCCCCATTGAAGGGATGATATCAGGGCAAAAGTTTCCGCGGGAGCTACCGTCGCTGTCGCCGTGGCTTCGGGGTTTGGGTTTTCGCAGCCAGAACTTTTGTGGCGATTGCGCCCAGTGTAGCCGTTGAGGCTCGAGTTGTATTTTGATTTGATGCAGAGCAGGCAGAGATATTTAACAGAATAACAAACGATATGCAGGCCGTCAGCCATCGGTTTCGAGGGAAATCCATATTCATGATCAATGTCTCCTTGTCTTCAATTATTTGCGGCATATAATTGAAGACATGACCAATCTTTCCAAGCGCGCCATCAAAATCCACGAAAAACTTTTGGAAGTTTTCGGCCAGGCCGTCTGGCGCAATCCGCTTCCGCCGATTGACGAGTTGGTTTCCACGATCCTTTCCCAAAACACGAACGATATTAATCGTGACCGCGCCTTCAATGCTTTGCGCGCCAAATTCCCAACCTGGGAATCCGTGCGCGATGCGAAGACAAAAGATATTGTCAATGCAATTCGTCCGGCGGGGTTGGCAAATCAAAAGGGACCACGCATCCAAAAGGTTTTGAAAGAGATCACCAAAGAACGCGGCAATTTGGATTTATGGTTCCTGAAAGATTTGCCACTCGAGGAAGCGCGCGCCTGGCTGACAAAATTCAACGGCGTCGGTCCGAAGACTGCGGCCATCGTTTTATGCTTCTCGCTCGGACGTCCGGCCTTTCCGGTGGACACGCACATTTATCGCGTCACTGGCCGCATCGGTCTGCGCCCCGAAAAGATGACCGTTGAGCAGGCGCATCCGCATCTTGAAAATATTTTCCCGCCTGAAACCTATTACTCTGCACATTTGAACATCATCCGCCTGGGACGTGAAGTCTGCCACGCGCGCAAACCGGATTGCCCGAATTGTCCGATTCAAAAATTGTGCGATTACAAAGACAAAACAATTTAAAGGAATGTCATTGCGAGGGCGGTGGTTGAGTAGCCCGTGTTCTTCGGGCGTATCGAAACCCTGTCCGAAGCAATCTCCTCATTGAAATTGAGATTGCTTTGAGCGGCCAAGCACCGCTCTCGCAATGACATAAAATTTTATGAATAATCAACCTCCCGTCAGCATCGCCCTGGAAAAACTTGGAATTCCGCATCGCGTTTTTCGCCACGCGAATCCGGTCACATCGTTCGAACAGGCGGCCTCCGAGCGCGGTCAAAGGCCTGGCCAAGTTATCAGAAGCATTCTCTTCCGCGTCGGCGAAGATGAATTTATCATGGCGCTGGTCGCCGGCCCGGCGCAAATTTCATGGAAGATTTTACGCAAGCATCTCGGCCAATCACGTTTAACGATGGCAACTGAGGAGGAAGTTTTGGAAATCACCGGTTACCGCGTCGGGACAGTGGGGCCGTTCGGATTGCCGCGTCCGCTCAAGGTTCTGATCGATGCGAGCGCCTTGAAAGAGGAAGAAATATCCATCGGGTCTGGAATGCGCAACACCGCGGTCATCTTGAAGAGTGCAGATCTGCATCGCGCGTTGCCGGATTCAGATATCGTCTCGCTAACCTAGAGCGGTTGACAAAATTCAACCGCTGAAATATAATATAAGCAATAAAGTCCATTGTAATAGTATACTTTAGGCAGAAAGACAGACATGCGACTTTCCAAACGCGGTGAATACGGCTTACGGGCAATGATCGTTCTGGCAGAACCCGCCGAGAAGAACGCCATGCCGGTGGTGCAAATTAAGGAGATCGCGGAACGCGAGCAGATCTCAGCCAAGTTCCTTGAGCAAATTTTGCTTGCGCTCAAGAACGCAGGCATGCTCCACAGCAAGATGGGCGTTGGCGGCGGGTATTACCTGGCCAGGCCGGCCAGTGAGATCACGCTCGGCCAAATCTTCCGCGTGCTGGATGGCCCGGTGGCGCCGATCAAGTGTGTCAGCCAAATGTCTTATGAGCCATGCGGATGCCCCGATGAACAGACTTGCGGCCTGCGACTGGTGATGGGCGATGTGCGTAACGCCATCGCAGATATTCTCGATAACACCAGCCTGGCTGATGTAACCAAGCGACAGACCGCTGTCCGCAAAAAGCTTGGCATAAAAAGATAGGCATGTTCAAGGACGCCCTGCGAAAGGCGGTTTTTTTTGGCCGAAAAGACTACTTGTACTATGGACTTTATAATATATAAAACCAATTGGAGATAAAATATGCAAAAACTTACCCTAACTCTGTTGACAGTCGTTATAGCATTCTCACTGATCTTGACCGCCTGCGGCCCGCCCGCCCCGACAACGGCCCCCGTTTCAAACGGCGCACCCGCAACTGATGCTCCTGCCCTCGCCCCCGCCGACACTTTGGAAGGCAACATCGCCATCTCGGGCGCGTTCGCCCTCTACCCGATGATGACGCTGTGGGCCGAGGAATTCCAGAAGCTTCATCCCAAAGTTACCTTCGACGTTTCAGCCGGCGGCGCGGGCAAAGGCATGACCGACGCGCTGTCCGGCGCGGTGGATATTGGCATGGTCTCGCGCAGTGTTACCAGTGAGGAAGAGGCCAAAGGCGCGTACGCGGTTGCAGTCGTGAAAGACGCGGTTTTTCCAATCGTCAACGCGCAGAATCCGGTCATCAATGATCTGCTCGCCAAGAGCGTATCCAAGGATATGTTCATCAAGATTTTCATCACTGGCGAAATCAAGACCTGGGGCGAAGTGGTCGGCAAGCCTGAGATCACCGACGAGATCCACGTTTACACGCGTTCCGACTCAGCGGGCGCGGCGGATGCGTGGGCCAAGTTCATGGGCGGCAAAAAGCAGGATGATTTGAATGGCGTGGGCGTGAACGGTGATCCCGGTTTACTCGAAGCGGTCATTAAGGACCCGCTGGGCATCGGTTATAACAATTTAGGTTATGCGTTTGACAATTCAACGGGCGAGGCTGTGGCCGGGGCAATGGTTCTACCGATTGATGCAAATGGCGATGGCCTGGCTGGCGCAGACGAAGTGATCAAATCCAAGGCCCGGGCCGTGGATGCGGTCGCGACCGGTAAATATCCATCCCCTCCCGCCCGCGATTTGAACGTAGTCACCAACGGCAAACCATCCGGTCTGACGCAGACCTTTATCGAGTGGATTCTGACAGACGGTCAACAGTTTGTGGCAACGGCTGGATTTGTCCAGCTTCCCGCAGATCAATTGACAGAGTCTCTCGCAAAGGTTAAGTAATGGATAGACAGGCGATCCCTGTTACAACCGAATCGCAAAAAATGGAAGGCCGGAAACCCCGGCCTTCCCTCGCGTCCCGCTGCAGGCAGGATCG
>JAJYOH010000394.1 GCA_021796315.1 Chloroflexota bacterium | reverse complement strand
TGCAATTCATGAGTACTCCTACTTTGGCTTACATGGTAAGATTCAAGAAACTTCATTGGAGGCGTCCATGCGAAAGTGGATGATGTTTCTGTTTATTTTAGGGATGGCTGCATTCCCTTTTTCAGTTCATGCGCAGAATGAAATCAAACTGGCGGGTATTCAAGTACAACTGTGGCCTGAGTATGATCAACCCAGTATGCTGGTGATTTACGATTTCCAGGTTGCAACTTCAACCGCCCTGCCCAGCAACGTGAACATTCGCATTCCGAAGGATGCCAAGCTAAGCGCGGTCGCACAAACGGCAGCCAATGGTCTGGTCAACGCTGAATATGATGGACCAACCGCGGTCGGTGACTGGCAGGTGGTTGGGGTAAAGATTTCAGAGCTGGCTACTTATCACGTTGAATTCTATGAGCCGCTTTCCAAGAACGGCACGACACGTCAGTTTTCTTTTTTATGGCCGGGCGATTACGCTGCGGATGATTTTAGCGTCAGTGTGCGCGAGCCGACCGACATCACGCAGATCACATCAATTCCCGCCATGCCAGAGAGTCAGGGCAAAGACGGGGCGACCTACCTGCAAAACGATTTCGGCGCCCTGCCTGCCGGACAACAATTTAAATTGGATCTGACCTATACCAAAACGTCGGACACATTGGGCGTGCCTCAACAAAACGTTCAGCCTTCGGTGCCGTTGAGCGCAGATACGCCGGGACGCGTGATGTTCAGCAATTACCTGCCATATATTCTTGGCGCGCTGGGAGTGATCCTGATCGTCGGCGGGCTGTTCTATTTCTGGCGCTCGAGCCGCCGCAGTTCACAAGTTCGCAAGCGGCATCCGACGACGCAGGCCAAGAAGGAGGGCGATAGCGACATTTATTGCCATCAATGCGGAGCGCGCGCCCGCACCGCTGATCGCTTCTGCCGTGTTTGTGGAACAAAGCTGAGGCTTGGAGAATAAAAAATGATCGGGATCACCAGGCCAAAGAATATGGCTTTGTGGCCTGGCAACTTAGTGGTAAATTTTTGGATGGATATGGATTTAGTTTAGAGATAAAAAAATAAACTTGCACGGGCGCAAGCCCAAGAAAGGACGGGACCGTGCAAATAGAATCCATCGTTATCATCTACTTTTTCTACGGCCTGGCCTTCTTTAGCATGGGTCTGCTTGTGGCTATGGAAGGAGGCCGCTCATCCGACGAGCGCGTACGCAAAGCGCTTCGCCCGTTGGCTGTATTCGGCCTGATCCACGCCGCGCATGAATGGCTGGAAATGTTCGCCCTCATCAACGGATTGAGCGGACACAGTGTCTCACCGCTTTTCAACATCCTCCATGTCGCAACGCTTTCATTTTCGTTTCTTTCCCTGGCCGCCTTCGGCGGTTATCTGCTTGCCAAGGATGAGATTGCCCAACGTATCAGTTTACTGGTCCCGCTGGTTCTCGAGGCTGTCTGGGTATTTGGCCTCATCAACATCAAGAGTCATTATCTGCCCGCAGATGTTTATGACTCAGCCCACGCCTGGACGCGCTACTCCCTCGCCATACCGGCCAGCCTGATCGCGGCCATCGGCCTGATCGCGCAACAACGCGCCTTCCGGCGCGCAGGTCTTGTCCGCTTTGGGCAGGATGCCATGTGGGCCGCGGTCGCATTTGGTTGGTACGGTCTCGTCGGTCAACTCTTTACCAACGCCAGCGCCCTGCCGCCATCCAATTTCATCAATCAGGATACATTCCAACAATTCTTTGGTTTCCCCATTCAACTCCTGCGCGCTGTCGCCGCCAGCGCGGCGGCTTTCTTCGTCATCCGTTTCTTGCGCGCTTTCCAGGTCGAGACCGAACAAAAGATCGCCGGCCTGCAAGCCGAGCGGTTGAAAGAATCGCAGCAGCGCGAAACCATGCGCGGCGAGCTCTTCCGGCGCGTGGTGGCCGCGCAGGAATCCGAACGTCAGCGCATCGCGCGCGACTTGCACGACGAGACCGGGCAATCTCTGACGGCCATCGGCATGGGCTTGCGCGGACTCGAAAGCCGCCTCACGCGGGACCCGAAGCGGGCCGCCGATACCCTGCGCGAACTCCAAACTCTGACAGCGGATTCCCTTAAAGAGCTTCAGCGCCTGATGGCGGATCTGCGTCCCTCGCACCTCGACGATCTCGGCCTTTCAGCCGCGCTGCGCTGGTACGCAGGAAAAATCGAAGAACGGTATCCGCTCAAAGTCCGCGTGGATATTCGCGGCCATGAACAACCCATTGACGATGCCGCGCGCATCGCCACGTTCCGCATTATCCAGGAAGCTTTGAACAACGTCGTCAAACATTCCGAAGCAGGGACTGTTGAGATCGATCTTGATTTTGAAGACAGGCACATGCGTGTGCGTGTGCGCGATGACGGCCGCGGCTTCGACCTTGACCGCGTGAAAGCAGTGCAATCATCGTCCCGTCCATCGCTGGGGCTGGCCGGGATGCAGGAACGCGCCGCGCTGCTGGGCGGAAGAGTTTCCGTTCAATCACGGCCCGGACAGGGAACGCTGGTCGAGGCGTCCATACCTTATCATTACGAAAGCGAGAAGCAAGATGACCATACGCCTGTTACTGGTGGATGACCACGCCGTTGTGCGTTCGGGGCTGAGGATGCTGCTCGGCTCCGAAAGCGACGTTGAGATCGCGGGCGAGGCAGGCACAGCCGCGGAGGCAATCGAAGCCGCCAATCAAATGGCGCCTGATGTGATCCTGATGGATATCGGCCTGCCCGATCTTTCCGGCATCGACGCGACGCGCGAGATCAAAAAAAGATTTCCCAAAATTGCCATTGTGGCGCTGACCATCCACGAAGACCAGGAATATTTTTTCAAAATGCTGGAAGCGGGCGCATCGGGTTATGTACCCAAACGCGCCGCGCCGGAAGAATTGATCACCGCCATCCGCGCCGCCGCGACGGGACAGGTGTATCTATATCCATCGCTGGCGAAATTATTGGTGAAGGATTATCTGAGTCAGGATCATCCCAGTGATCAGAAATTAAAACTGGATGGTCTGACCGACCGCGAACGCGAGGTGCTGACTTATCTGGCCGAGGGCGCAGGCAATGATGAGATCGCTTCGTCGCTGGTCATCAGCCCGAAAACGGTGGAACGTCACCGCGAGAACATCATGCACAAACTAAACCTGCACTCGCGCTCCGAACTGGTGAGGTACGCGATCAGGAAGGGGATTATCAAGGCTTAGATTCAACCCGCCAATACAACAGACTGCTCAAAGCACACATCAAAAGGCGTCTTGAAACCAAAAAACATTCTCCGGGACGATGTTTGAGTTTATCAGCCGCAGAAATGGAAGGGGCTTCGAGCAACCACTTCCATTGGAAATATTGGCGAATGAGTCCATTCGTGTTTGCGCTGGCTTTCCAATGCCTCCATCGCCCGGGCCACGCGGCAACTTGCCATCAATTGCAACAACTTGTCCACCTGTAATCTCATATGTGCCTGTTGCCCAATGGAGGCAGCAGTTTCGATTTGTTTCGCGTTCAGACGCGCAAATTCCCGATTATAAGTATCGCGTGACGGGATACCGTTGGACAGTTCCAAAAAAGCCCAAAACCATGATTTTTTGGCTCCTCCAAAGACTTCCTCTTCTTCCCAACCATTCGCGTTGCATATCACCGCACAGATTGTGATAACCAAAACATCTATCGTTTTATGCAACTTGGTGCGCCCGGCATCGGTTTCACCAGAGGATACGCTATTTTGACTAATTGTCTAGATGTAAGATGCGTTCACCCCAGTCCTCGCAATGAGATTGCGTGAGTATTGCGTAAGCTGAGTCAATCAGGATGTATGTCATGGCACAATGTGCCAAAAATTCCTTGACGCAATTTAGCCAGAGTATTATACTCCATTCCTACGACTAATCAGATTAATCAGATATTATGCTTAAAGAACGAATTTCGCCCGGTATTTCCGAGTTTCTCCGCTATCTTGCTTTGCATACCGAGGCCGAGAGCGGACTAGCCGCGCTTACCGAGCTTAGCCGAGAACTGGGAATCAGCGTAGCCGGCTTGCGGGAACAGCTTGAAGTGGCGCGCGCGCTTGGTCTGGTGGAAGTCCGCCCGAGGACAGGCACGAGGCGACTTCCTTATTCCTTCACCCCGGCGGTCAGGCAGAGTCTGCAATACGCGCTGGCGCTCGACTCAGGCCACTTCCAAAAATATTCTGAATTGCGTAATCACGTTGAGGCAGCTTACTGGGACGAAGCTGTCAGGCTCCTGACCAGTGAAGACAAGCAGGAACTGCAGGCGCTGATGGCGCATGCTCGGGAAAAATTGAGCGGCAGTCCAGTTCAGGTGCCTCATGAAGAGCATCGCAAATTACATCTGCTTATTTATAGCCGATTGAAAAATCCATTTGTCACCGGTTTATTGGAAGCATATTGGGAAGCGTACGAAACAGTTGGATTGAACGTTTACGCAGGCGGCATGGATTATTTACAGGAAGTCTGGCAATATCATTCGAAGATGGTAGAGTGCATCTGCAATGGCAATTACCAAGCGGGACGCGAGGCCCTGATCGCTCATGTTGACCTGCTCGCGCATCGCCCTGGTTAGCAAATTATTCGTTGCGCCTACAAATCAGCGCCGCGATAAAACATTGAGGAGACCTATGTCGAACAAGATCATCAACGATTTTTCCATCACCGTCGGCACGGTGAATGGCTCAGGCAGTTCAACCGCTAATACGACCATTTTGCGCGCGCTCTTCAAAATGGGCATCCCCGTTTCGGGAAAGAACCTGTTCCCATCGAACATTCAGGGCCTGCCAACGTGGTACACCATCCGCGCCAACAAGGATGGATTCGTCGCCCGCCGCGAGGAACATGACATCGTTGTTGCCATGAACCCCGCCTCGTTCGCGCGCGACCTGGCAGAGACCGCCGTTGGCGGGGCTTTCTTTTACTCTGACGACATCAAGCAACCCGTCACCCGCACGGATATTAGCGCTTATCCCATGCCGGTAAAAAACATCGTGCGCGGCGATCCAAACATTCCCAGCGATTATCGTGATCTCGTCGGCAACATGGTCTACGTCGGCGTGCTGGCGCAAATGCTTAATATTGACATTGACAAGATCAACGCCGCGTTGACCTTCCACTTCAAAGGCAAACAAAAGCCGATTGATATGAACTTCAACACGGTCAAGGCTGCTGCTGATTGGGCCAAGGCTAACCTTGAAAAGAAAGACCCGTTCTACGTTGAGCCAATGAACAAGACCGATGGTCTCATCATGGCAGATGGCAATACATCTGCCGCGCTCGGTTCGATCTTCGGCGGAGTGCAGTTCATAGCGTGGTATCCGATCACACCGGCCACCAGTCTCGCCGAAGCATTGAACGATTATCTGCCCCAACTGCGCCAACGCGAAGACGGCAAACACACCTATGCTGTTGTTCAAGCGGAAGATGAACTAGCCGCGATCGGCATGTCCATCGGCGCAGGCTGGAGCGGACTTCGCTCCATGACTTCCACATCCGGCCCAGGCCTGAGTTTGATGACCGAGTTCGCAGGTTTGGCGTATTATTCCGAAGTTCCGGTCGTGATCTGGGACGTGACCCGCATCGGCCCCTCGACCGGTTTGCCGACTCGTACATCGCAAGGCGACTTGACCTTCGTGGCCTTCATCGGTCACGGAGACTCACAGTCTGTGATCTTATTGCCCGGCGGCGTAGACGAATGCTTTGAGTTCGGCTGGAAGGCTTTCGATATTGCCGAGCGTTTGCAGACTCCGGTCTTTGTGTTGAGCGATCTCGACATGGGCATGAACCAGTGGATGAGCAAGCCTTTCACCTATCCCGATGTCCCGATGGATCGCGGCAAAGTTTTATGGGAGAAAGATCTCGAAGAGATCAAAGGCAACTGGGGACGTTATCTCGATAAAGATGGCGACGGCATTACCTATCGCACCTTGCCCGGCAATAAGAA
>JAJYOH010000393.1 GCA_021796315.1 Chloroflexota bacterium | reverse complement strand
GG
The DNA here is from genome assembly GCA_021796315.1 of Chloroflexota bacterium. The sequence goes on along the minus strand of JAJYOH010000393.1, from coordinate 5,977 downwards.
GAAATTCTTCTTCCTCGTCAACGATAATAATTTTCTCTACATCCATTCTCACTCATCCAGTTTCTGAATTTGAATTCAGAATACACTCTTTTTATATGAAAATCAATACCCTTGTTTTTTTGCAAGGATATTTATATTCTCGTTATAAAAGATGTGTTTTCTGTTCCGTCTCTTACGGCGACTTTGTAGCGGTTTCTGTTACTGCAACTGTGGGCGTCGCTCCAACCGGAGTGGGCGTTATTTCCGGCGTAGCTGTTGCGGTGGGTGTATCTGTAACGGCCGGTGTCGCGGTTGCAACGTAGGGCGGGTTGGTTACCATGGTCAGTAACGCGTCGAGGCCCGGCTTGTCCACGATTTGTGTTTTGCCGCCATCCAGTTGAACATAATAGCCGGTCTGGATCGGATTAACCGAACCGACAGCCAGCTTATGAGTTTTGCCGCCTGTGAAGGTCAGCGTGATGGTATCGGCCGGTTTATCCAAACCGACAACATCCAACCCAAGCTGAACGTCACCGATCACTTGCAACGCGCCGACTTGTGTTGCCGCTGCTTGTGCGGATGCCTGATCGGCATCGGCCTGTGTCGGTGCTTTCAACACCCATACACCTTTGTCGTTGCGGGCTACTTCAACCGATGTGCCAGTCGAGGCTTCGATCTTGATGTCATTCGGCAAACCCTCTGCGGATGTGAACAGCATTGTGGTTCCGGCGGTTGGGGTGGCCGCGGCTTGTTCTTTAGCTTTTTGATTCTTCAGGTAAAACGAAAAGCCAATTAGCGCGGCAAGTACAACGAGTAATATCCAAGTGTTTCTGCGGATCATGAGTTAAACCTGTCTCCGACGCGCCACCCAAGTGGCTATGCCTGCCGCCACAACCAAGCCGGGGATGATGATCACAGAGGCCAACAGGATCACAAGAATCTGAAGTTGTGATGGCAGGTTGAAGGTGCGTGTGATGGGTTGGTGCGCGGTAATGTTGACCAGATTGCCCTGTTTTGCAGACCAGTCCACGGAATTGGTAAACATGTCGCCGTTGGCGTAGGCGTCGAAGCCCTGGTCGGTTGCGAAGATCGAGCTTCCAAAAACCACGACGCGGCCGGTGGTGGTTGCGTTCTCACCGCTTGCGGCCAGGGTCAATGGGCCTGCAAAATCGGTGGCGCTGTCAAAACTGGGCGGCTGATTGTTCTTGATTCCGGCAAGGTCCGTTTCGCCCCAGGCTTGCTGGGACGTGAGAATCAAGCCGGTCAGCGTTACACCCTGTGGAGCAGTCTTGCTGAGGGATAAACTGCGCGCCTGCGGCATGACAGTCACAGCGGTCAGATGCTGTGTGATGGGATGGGTGCTGTTGTATGAAGCCGAGATTGCGTAGATTGGCTGATTGGAAGTCTGATCAATGACCAAATCGTTATTGAGCGTGATGCCCCAATCGCTTGCCAGATAATTAGCCAGCGGATCGGGATTTGTGCCGATATTGGTGAACAAAGTAGGATCTTCGAGAACAACGAGAGAGCCGCCTTTGTTGACATAGGCTTTGAGCAGGGAAACTTCCTGATCGAGCAGCGGATTGACTGCCCCGGCAACGACGATAACTTTCGCGTCATCGGGGATTTTGTTTTCCGCCGCCAGGTTCAAAGTCTTGACGGTGTAATTTTTGCTTTCCAGCGTTTGGCGGGCGCGCGCGTAACCCTTGTTGTCGGTGGCATTGATGTCGGGTTCGCCGTGACCGGTGAGGAAGTACACTACCCGCTGTTCGGGGCTGAGCAGGCGAATGATAGCGTTTACCAAATCATTTTCGGATGCAGACGCGGCGATCTCTTTTTTGTCGCCCATGGTCAGCACGATCTTGCCGTCGCCGGTGATGCCGTATTGGCGGGCCGAAACAGGATCGGAATTCGGATCGATAAATTTGAAATCGAATTTACCTTTGCTGTTGGACTTAAAGTCGGTAAGCAACTGGCTGGCGGTGGATGCGCTTGAGTTGGCCTGCGTGTAGAATGCCAGGGCGGTAACTTTTTCTGGTAACGTGTTGAGGGCTCGAATTGTTTCGGGCGCAAGTGTGTGCTGTTTATCTTCGGTCAGATCCCAGGATTTGGGATTTTGGAAAGCCAGAGCGTTTATAACGAAGATGATGCCGACAAAGGCCAGGGACATGATCAGGCTGTTCGAGCCGTAGCGGGCCTGGCGTCCGGTAAAGAAACGGCGCACTTTGTCCGGTGCGAGAATGCCATAAACGGCGAGTCCCAGAACGATCAGCAGGGCGCTGACACCAAGCCAAATGTTGATGGTGTTGGTTTGAGCCGCATCCGGCTTGTATATTGCGAGAGCCACCGCGCCTTTGACGAGAGCTAGTAAACCGGTCGCGACACAGGCGAGCAGGGCCACGATCAACCCGATGAACGCGTAGCGCGCAGGTGTATTCTTTTTGTTAGCCATTAGTTCCACCTCCGGGTTTCAATCGCGGCCGTGCCCGTGAACAGGCCAAGCGCGGTGAGACTCAGGAAATAAACAATATCGGAAAGATTGAGCGTGCCATTATATATGGAGTTGAGGTGCGTGGTTGTGCTCAGATAATTGAATACATCCGCACCATTTTGGAGATAATTAGCGGGGAAGCCGATCAGCCACCATAGGAAGATGAACAGGCCCAAGGTCGCAAACATGGCTGCGATCTGATTGCTAAAGATGGATGAAATACCAACGCCCAAGGCAAGATATGCTCCCGATAGGAGAATTACGCTCAGGTAGGTTGCCATCATCAGACGTTGATCAAGCCCCGGCGTTTCAAGGGTATTGAGGATAATTGGGTATATTAATGTAACGGCCAGGATGGTCAGGACGAACAGAAAGCCGCCCAGCCACTTTCCAATGATCAGTTCCCAATCACGCAGTGGGGCGGTCAATAAAAGTTCCATTGTGCCTGTGCGGTTTTCGTCTGATATGAGACGCATGGTCAAAGCGGGGATGGTAAGCATTAACAGGAAGTTGAACGTGCTTCCCATCCAATCGATGCCGGGAGCGGCAGGGGCTCCGCCGCCAAATCCACCTGACATTGCGGCTTGGGATGCGCCATAAACAACCAGGCCAAAAATAAAGCCCAGTGTCAATAGAATAACAAAAGCCACCACGTATGCAATGGGGCTTGCAAAATAATGATTGTATTCACGACGTGCAATTGTCCAGATGTTTCTCATCTCTAACCTCTATTTTTTGCCGTGATGCGCATCTTCGCGGGTCAACTCGAGGAAGATTTCTTCGAGACTCATGCCGACCGGACGCATCTCCAGCAATTCATAACCGGAAGTAACAACGGCTTTGGCAACCTGTGGGCGGACATCCTGTCCGGGCGCAAATTGAAATTCCACTGAGCCGTCAGGCGCGTTATCCACGTTTTGTATGCCCTTGATCTTGAGCAGAAGTTTCGATATACCATCCGAGTCGCCGCGCACGCGTAGCGACACGCGTTCAGAGCCGACTAAACGCGCCTGCAGATTCTCCGGCGTGTCTTCGGCGACGATCTTGCCTTTGTTGATGATCAGGACGCGGTCGCAAATTTGCTGGGCTTCCGAGAGGATGTGCGTGGAAAGCAAAACGGTGCGCTGTTTGCCGATCTCGCGGATGACATTGCGGATTTCCACCACCTGACCAGGGTCGAGGCCGATGGTTGGTTCATCTAATATCAAAACTTCGGGTTGGTGGATCAATGCCTGGGCCAATCCAACGCGCTGACGCATACCTTTTGAAAGGCTTCCGATGAAACTGTTGGCGCGGCTTTCCAGCCCAACCATTTCAAGGGTTTCAAAGGCGCGGTCGGTAGACTCGGGAATTTGGCGCAGGTCGGCCATGAACTTGAGATATTCAAAGGCCCGCATATCCGTATAGAGCGGAACGGTCTCCGGCATATACCCAACCCGCTTGCGAACCTCGAGCGATTCCGTAACCACATCGTAGCCGGCGACGACCGCAGTGCCGTCGGTGGGCGGCATGTAACCGGTCAGGATGCGCATCGTGGTGGTCTTGCCCGCGCCGTTAGGCCCGAGGAACCCCACGATCTCGCCCTGCCCGGCTTCGAAGCTTAGGTCTGAGAGCGCGCGGCGCGCTCCGTAATCTTTGGTGAGACCCTCAACTCGAATCATTGGCACTCCTTATAAATTGAAAATGACGAAACAAAGGGCACAGCGCCGAGGGGCGGCAGTGCCCGGTTGAACCCGATGATTACTATACAATAATTTGAAGAGCCAAGTCAAGTAGGTAACCAGACTCTAATCAAATGCTAATCTTGGTTGATGTATAGTCAGTTTTGTTGTAAACTACCTTCAAGGAAAAATAAACCATGACTGAATTACTCTACCAAACGGATGGCTACCTAAGGGAATTCGATGCGCTTGTGAGCGCCTCTTTCCCGGACGAAAAAGCGGTCGCGCTCGACCGGTCTGCTTTCTACCCTGGGGGCGGCGGACAACCCAATGATGTTGGAAAACTGGCAGGGGTGAATGTTGTTAAAGTGAAGAAGGTGGGCAATGACGTTTTGCACTTTTTGGATAGTAACCTTCCTGCGCTTGGCACGACTGTACATGGTGAGGTCGATTGGAATCGCCGCTATAAACTGATGCGGACTCATACCGCCATGCACATTTTATGCGGGACCGTCTTTCGTGATTACGGCGCGCTTGTCACCGGCGGGGATATGGAGCCGCTCAAAGGCCGCATGGACTTTGAGTTCGAGCGTTTGCAAAAAGAGTTAGTGTCGGTCATCGAAGCGGCAGTCAATGTCGAGGTCCAGGCCCGACGCGATGTGCGGGTAAAGATCCTGCCGCGCGAGGAAGCCTTCCAGATTCCCGACTTGATCCGCACCAAGATCAATCTCCTGCCCGAAGGGATCCAGCAGGTTCGCACCGTCGAGATCGTTGGCCTCGATCTGCAAGCCGATGGCGGAACGCACGTGAAGAACACGTCCGAGGTCGGCCTTATCCGCGTGGTTGATTATAAAAGCAAGGGCGCTGCCAATAAGCGCATCTACGTGGAAGTACAGGAGAGCTAAGAGGATATACATCATGAAGAACACAAGCAAATCTTTTATACTGCTGGCCTTGACGACTCTCGTTACGTCCATGCTGGCATGTGCAATTCCGACTCTGCCATTTACTGTTCAAATTACCGTGCCGACTCCTGGGCCGACTGCTCTGCCGATTTCAGACATCCGCATGACGACCGATGAAACTGGGACGACTCAAGCTGTCACATACTCGCCAAAGCAATCGTTCGTTGTGTTCCTTGATTTGAGCGGTATTCAAATTGGCTCTGTCATTGAAGCGAAATGGTATTCTGTGAATATAGTCGGCGTTACCCCGAATACCTTGATCAATGTGTCCGATTATGCCTATGAAGCTGGAGTCCAGACCTTTCACTTTAAATTGAATGCGACCGGCGGTGGCCAGTGGCCGGCCGGTAGTTACAAAGTGGAGATATATTTGAATGGCGTCAAGGCTCGCGAAGTGCCTTTTTACGTAAACTAACGCGAATAATGGATAACTTTTTTGCGCTAAAAATCCCCTCTTATTCACCGTCAAGGCGCAGAAAACGCGGAGAAAACCCATAAAAATCTTTGCGGACTCCGCGTCTCCGCGGTTTTTTCTTATCCATTATTGACGTTAAACCAGGCGGAATGAAAATATCCTTTTTTGTGCTGTGATAAGAATCAGGCAAGAATCCGGATCATCTCTCGTTAGCGAGGGTAACCCGCCCCTACAAATTATTTCATCTGCAATTTCCCGCGATAGCGGACATAGGTGGCGTAGTCAATTTCCGTGCGGCGCGTGATGTATTCCTGGGTCTTCGTGGCGAGACCGGCGCGCGCAGTGACTTTGTCAGTGACGAGAATGTCGAAGGCGTCGGAGCCCGCTCCCGATCCGAAAGAGACGACCAGGATCCGGTCGCCGGGTTGGGCGATGTCGAGAGTGGCGGTCAGGCCGATCATCGCCG
>JAJYOH010000392.1 GCA_021796315.1 Chloroflexota bacterium | reverse complement strand
AGTATCACGGCAACCCGAATTATCCAGCACATAATCCGGCGCAGCCGCGTGTAATCTATAAAGTCGAACCTCTAAAAGTAGACGCGCACGGATGAATTCCGCGCACGATTTCCTGCGCTCGCGGCGCTCGATCCGCCGCTTCAAACCGGACCCAATACCAGACTCCGTTATCGAGCGCATTCTCACCACCGCGACCTTTGCGCCATCGGCACACAACCTTCAGCCGTGGAGATTCGTCATCGTCAAAAATCCAGAAGCCAGAACAAAGCTCGGCATTGCGTTGACGACAAAAATGCGGGCCGACATGCAAGCCGAAGGCGCTGACCAGGCCGAAATCGAATCACGTGTCACGCGTTCGATCCGTCGCATCAACGAAGCTCCTTCAATTATTCTTTTGTGTCGCGATACAACAGCAATCCGCGTGGACATGCCTGAAGAAACGATCATGAACATCCAATCCACCGCGCTGGCCGGGATGAATATTTTGCTCGCTGCGCAGGCTGAAGATCTCGGCGCAAATTGGATCTGCTGGCCATTGTATGCAACCCATGAAACACAAAAAGCTTTGGATTTGCCTGAAAGCTGGGAACCGCAGGCAATGCTGATCGTTGGGTTTGCTGATGAACAGCCAAAAGAAAAAGAATTAAAACCACTGAATCAAATTTCAGTTTATTTATGAAAATCACCGCACTGGCTGGTGGAGTCGGTGGAGCGAAACTCGCACACGGACTCGCCCAAATTCTCCCGCCCGAAGACCTGACCGTCATCGTCAACACTGGCGATGATTTCGAGCATCTCGGCCTATATATTTGTCCCGATCTCGATACAGTCTGTTACACGTTAGGCGGACTCGCAAATCCTGAAACCGGCTGGGGTCGCAGCGGCGAAACCTGGCAAACCATTTCAAACATCAAAAAACTTGGCGGGCCAAACTGGTTCAGACTCGGCGACCAGGATTTCGCCACACACATCGAGCGCACGCGGCGATTGAAAGCGGGCGAAACGCTTTCGCAGATCACGCGAGATTTTTGTAAAGCATGGGGAATCAATCACACCATAATCCCGATGAGTAACAACCCCATTAGAACCATTGTAAGCACTGACCAAGGTGAACTTGCATTCCAGGAATATTTCGTCCATCGTCATTGCGAGCCGCGCGTCAAAGGCTTTCGATTCGACGGCGTTGAGGTAGCAAAGTCCGCTCCTGGCGTGGATGAAGCCATTGAGCAGGCCGACGCCATCGTGATTTGTCCGTCCAACCCGTGGGTGAGCATCGCGCCCATTTTAGCGGTACCCGGCATCAGGTCCAGAATTGAAGCGAAGCAAGTTGTGGCAGTATCGCCTATCATTGGCGGACAAGCCGTCAAAGGTCCCGCCGCAAAAATGTTCGACGAACTTGGCATCCGGCCATCTGCATTGGCCGTCGCCGAACAATATCGCGGACTAGTCAGCGGTTTTGTTCTCGACAATATCGATTCGCAACTTGAAGCAGATGTTCGGCGTTTAAACATGCGAGCGCTCATCACGAACACTCTGATGAAAAGTCCAGACGACCGCAAGCGTCTCGCCGAAGATGTGCTAAACTTTGTGGGAAGCAACTCATGACACTTTGGGCAATCGTTCCCGTAAAACCACTGCGACGCGGCAAATCGCGATTGGCAGGCACACTGTCAGATGATGAACGAGCAGATCTCAACCGTCTTTTGCTCGAACGCACTTTAAGAACGTTGACTGACATGAAGGAGGTTGAACAAGTGTTGGTCGTCAGCCGGGACTCATCCGCGCTGGCGCTCGCACGGGACCTGGGAGCGCGCACTGTCCAGGAAGACGGCGCGTCGCATTTGAACACCGCTCTCAAACGCGCAACCGTGGTGGCCCAGGTTTATGCTTCACGCGGTGTGCTCGTCATTCCCGCCGATCTGCCATTGATGACTCGTGAAGATATTTTGACCCTGATCGAAAAAGCAACGGACCCGCCGGTGGTAGTCATCGCTCCCGACCGTCATGAAAAAGGGACGAACGCATTACTGCTCTCACCTGCAAATTTGATCGAGTACGATTTCGGCGAAGACTCTTTTGGACGACATTGTGAGCGCGCAAAGAAAGCCGGCGCGCGTTTGGAAATTGTGAAATTGCCGTCGCTCGCGCTCGATCTTGACTTTCCTGAAGATCTTGATTTGGTTAGAAAGTTGGAAGGTTTAAAAGTTGAAGGTTCTTCGACCATTAAACCTTAGACTTGAAACTTTAAACCGGAGGAAGCATGGCTGAACGCGTTGCTCTCTACCTGCAAGATTCGCACGATCTGCGCGATGGATTGGACTATGTCCGCTACGCAGAAGAGAAAGGTTTCGAAGCCGTCTGGCAAGCCGAGTCACGATTGGTGCGCGACGCGATCGTTCCGATGGCGGCCTATGCCGCAGTGACGACCAGGCTCAAGGTCGGCTCGGGCGTAATCAACAACTGGACACGCAACATCGGTCTGCTGGCCGCCACTTTCCTGACATTGGACGATCTGGCCCCGAACCGTATCATCTGCGGCATCGGCGCATGGTGGGACCCGCTCGCAAAAAATGTGGGCATTGACCGCAAGAAACCGTTGCTCGCCATGCGCGAGACAGTCGAAGTGATGCGCCGCCTGCTGAACATGGAACGCGTCACCTTCCACGGTGAATTCCACCACGTCGACGGTATCGAACTGGATGTAGTCCACGGCCGCCGCGAGCCGCGCAACGTCCCGATCATGATCGGCGCAACCGGCGATTTGATGATGGAAATGACCGGCGAGATTGCAGACGGCTGCGTGATGAATTACTGTGTCCCGCCCGAATACAACGACAAGGCGCTCGAACTGCTCGAAAAAGGCGCAAAGAAAGCCGGGCGCAAACTTGCCAATCTGGACCGCCCGCAGTTGATTGTCTGTTCGGTGGATCACGACCACGATACAGCCATCGAATACACCAAAGAATTATTGTGCCAGTATCTCGCTCAACAGCCGCACATCGCAAAAGCCTCGGGCGTTTCTCTAGAAGTGATCAACGAAATCCAGTCCATTCTTGGATGGCCCGCCACTAAGGAACAGATCAACAAAGCCAAACATCTCGTGCCGGATGATTTGGTTCACAAGATCACTGCGTCGGGCACTCCGGCAGAAGCGCGCGACAAAGTGAAAGAGTACAAGAAGCGCGGTTGCACCTGCCCGATTCTTTATCCCGTCGGCGGGAATTTCAAACTCTTAATTGATACGTTCGCGCAAGCATAGTCCAATTGGTCCAAATAGTCCAAGCAGTCTAAGCAGTTTAAGTGGTCTAAGTGGTCTAAGCAGTCGAGGGAGCGGATGACAACTGTAAAACGGTTTGAAGACTTACACGTCTGGCAATCAGCGCGCGAGTTCGTAAAATTAATGTATCGTTTTACAAATCAAGAAAAATTTGTTCGTGATTTTGCGTTAAAAGATCAAATTCGCCGTGCAGCAAGTTCCATCATGCACAACATTGCAGAAGGTTTTGGCGCAGGCTCGGATTCTGAATTCATTCGCTTCCTCGGCTATGCTCGGCGTTCAGCCACTGAGACACAATCACAACTTTATATTGCCCTCGACGAAGAGTACATTACAAAAGCCCAGTTTGACGATGTCTACGCCCGCTCTACACAAATTCTCAAGCAAATTAACAGTTTGATTGGTTATCTTGATAATTCTCGCAAGAACAACCACAGAACGATAAAAGAAGCCCAGGCGAACTACTCTATCGAAATACCCGACCACTCAGACCAGTAAGACCAACCAGACTAATAAACTTCAGGATTCACACAATTCGGCAGACGTTCACCCTTCAACCCCGCAATCAAATTTTGCGCGGCGAGGAATGCCATCATATCACGCGTATGTTTGCTGGCGCTTCCCAAGTGCGGAACGATGAGACAATTATCCAACTCAAGCAATGGATGATTTGCAGGCAAAGGCTCAGGGTCGGTCACGTCCAACGCCGCGGCAAAAATCTTTCGCGCTTTCAACGCATCATACAAGGCTGCTTGATCCAGCACGCCACCACGCGCAGCATTAACTAAAATCGCATTGGGTTTCATCTTCGACAAAAATTCAGCATTCACAAGATGACGCGTTTCTGGCTTAAGCGGCACATGCACGGAAACAAAATCTGATTCACACAACAAAGTATCCATATCAACGGGCATTGCGCCGAAAGCCGGTTCAGCCGTCCGGTCATAATAAATCACGCGCAAATCGAATCCCTGCGCGCGTTTCGCAACCGCCTGACCGATCCGACCAAAGCCAATAATTCCCAGCGTCGCACCGATAAAATCCGCGCCGAGCAAGAGTTTCGGCTCCCAGGTTTTCCATTTTCCAGAGCGCACATATTTTTCGCCTTCGACCACACGCCGCGCCGCAGACAACAGCAACGCGAAAGCCATATCGGCAGTAGCATCCGTTAGCACGCCAGGCGTATTGCCCACCGGAATTTTTCGGCGCGTCGCTTCGATCACATCCACGTTATCCACGCCGACCGCCATGTTGCTGATCACCTTTAGATGCGGCGCGGCATCCATAAACCCTGCGTCGACATTTTCGGTCAGCAATGTAAGTACGCCATCCACATCACGAATGCGCGACAGAAGTTCACCGCGCGCGGGCGGCATTTCGCCAGGCCAAATATCCGCATCACAAAATTCACGCACCAGGTCCAGCCCTTTTTCGGGGATCAAGCGCGTTACAAATACTTTTGGTTTCGTCATGGTCAAAGTATACTGCAAGCATGAACGCGAATCTTTTTCGCTCACACACCTTGCAAGACCCGCGCATTTTGCGAATCTTATCCGCCGCGCTGGATGCGGTCAAGCCGGGGAAAATTGTGCGCGATTTCCTGGCAACGGCGACACTTCCGCCACACCAGCGGATTTTTTTATTGGGGATTGGCAAAGCGTCTGAGCCGATGACACTCGCCGCCGCAGACGTTTTGCCTTATTTCACCGACGCGCTCATCGTGACAAAACACGCTTCACGCCCGGACTTCAATCGTATCACCGTTATGGAAGCCGGACACCCCATCCCGGACCAACGCAGCCTCGCGGCGGGACAAGCCGCGCTGGATTTCGTCTCACAATTGAATGCAGACGATCTGCTCATCTGCCTGATTTCCGGCGGAGGTTCGGCGTTGGTCACGGCACCGCGCGAAAACGTCTCGCTGGAAGAAATACAATCCAGGACCTCATCGCTGTTGGCCAGCGGCGCGACCATCAACGAGATCAACAATCTGCGCCGCCAGCTTGACCGCATCAAAGGCGGCGGACTGGCGCGCGGGACAAAGGCGCAGGTCATCAGTTTGATTTTGTCGGATGTAATTGGCAACTCGCTTGAGACCATTGCCTCGGGCCTAACAGTTGATCCATCGCTGGAGACGCGCGTACAAAATTTTATCGTTGGTGATATTCAAGCCGCGGCGCAAGCCGCGCAGGAAGAGGCAAAGCGCGAAGGATTCGATGCGAAAATTTTTTCACTGAACATTCATGGTGAAGCCAAGGAAATGGGTTTGCAACTTGCAAAAAAGTTAAAAGATGAAAGAAGAAAGAAACAACATCCATTTTGTTTGATCGCGGGCGGAGAAACTACAGTGATAATTAAAGGCAACGGCACAGGCGGACGGAATCAGGAATTAGCGCTGGCCGCGGTTGACGAATTAAGCGGCGTGGAAAATATCTTGCTGATCTCGCTCGCCACCGACGGCGACGACGGTCCGACCGATGCGGCAGGCGCAGTAGTTAATGGCGAAACGCGTCAGCGGGCGGAAAGGTTTGGGATGGCCGCGCCCGCTTATTTGTCCCGCAATGACGCGTACTCTTTCTTCGAGTCGCTTGGCGATTTGCTCAAGCCCGGCTATACCGGCACAAACGTCAACGACATCCTCTTTTTATTCGGTTTTTAGCTTCATCCTTTTTAGCTTTACTTGACATGTCATTTTGGTTATG
>JAJYOH010000391.1 GCA_021796315.1 Chloroflexota bacterium | reverse complement strand
GCGGCGAAGATCGTACACGCGGGGAAATAAAGAAGGAGCCGGTGGCCCGGCTCCTCGCCCAGAAAGGATGCGAATGAATTTATTGTTTTTCGTATGGCATGCCATCGGCGGCGGGCGGCAAGGCGCGTCCAATGAGGCCGGTCAGCACGATCATGGTTACGATATAGGGGGTCATTTGCAGGAACTCGGAGGGGATGTTCACGCCCAGGATTTGCATCTTGACCTGAATCGAATCCGCGAAGCCAAAAATCAGCGATGAGGAAAATGCTCCGATGGGATTCCATTTTCCGAAGATCATGGCGGCCAGACCGATGAAGCCTTTTCCGGCGGTCATGTTCTGATCGAAGCGTCCCACCGAGCCGATGGTGAAGTACGCGCCGCCCAGTCCGGCAATCATGCCGCCGATGATGACGTTCACGTAGCGCATCAGATAAACATTGATGCCGAGCGTGTCTGCCGCTTTGGGATGTTCGCCCACTGCACGAGTACGAAGACCCCAGGGGGTGTAGAACAGCAGAATGTGTACGACCACAACCAGTATGATCATCAAATAAACAATGATGTTATCCTGGAAAAAGACCGGTCCGATTATGGGAATTTTGGAAAGCAGTGGAATGGTGATGGTCTGGAAAGTGCCGGAGTTATTCAGCCCGTCAATGTTCTTCTCAAGATAACGGGACGAGATGAATGATGTCGCTCCGGTGGCGAAGATGTTGATGGCAACGCCGCTGACGATCTGGTCCACTTTGAAGCGGATGACAAGCAGAGCGTGAAGTGCGGCGATCACGCCGCCAGTCAGAATGGCAACGACAAGACCGACCCACAGATTGTGTGAAATTGTAGCCGATACCACGCCAGTCTGCGCGGAAATCAGCATAATGCCTTCGATGGCGATGTTAACCACCGCGGCACGCTCGCTGATGACTCCGCATAAGGCGGCCAGCGCGATCGGCGTGGCGCTGACCAAAGAACTGCTCATCATGCCGACAAGATTAAAGGCTTGATCTTTTGTCGCCCAAATGAGGAAGGATGCAACGAAAGCAAAGCCTACGAACCCGACCAGAAGACCCGTCGAACGAATGCCGCGCGCCAATTGCCAACCCGCCAGAAATACGGTTATGGCGATCAGAGCATAAAGGGACGGTTGGACAGGCAGTGTCAGGTCTGGTATGACAATGGTGCCTGCGTTGTCGTTCATATTCATGCCAAAGGTGGCTTGCTGGCCGGGTTGGGTATGGCGCGCAAAGAGCACGAACATCAGAAGCGCCATCACGAGCAGGACAGCGCTTGTGGTGATTTGACGTTGGCTGGAAGCCTTTTTATTTTGCTGAAGAGTTTCGGTTGTCATGTTTATCCTCGGCTCTCTGGCTTATTTGCCCCAGCCGCGCGTCAGAACGGTCGTGTCTGCACTGCCAATGCGGATTCGATAGATGCCGCGGATAATTGCCGGAGCGGCGACAAAAATAATCACCAAGCCCTGAATGATGGAGATAATATGGATCGGGATCCCAGCCAGCGACTGCATGCTGGTTGCTCCGCTTCGCAACACTCCGAACAGGAGAGCGGCCAGCACAACCCCGATCGGATTGCTCTTCCCAAGCAGCGCCAGGGCAATGGAGTCGAACCCGTAACCAGCAGAGAAGCCCTGCCCGACCCAGTGATCGGTGCCAAGCACCTGCGCCGCACCAGCCAGTCCGGCCAGCGCGCCACTCAACGTCATGATAAGAATGATGTTCCTCACTACGCTCATACCGGAATATTTGGCGGCATCCGGGTTGGCTCCCACCGCGCGGATCTCAAATCCAAGCGTGGTTTTGAACAGGAACCAGTACACCAAAACCGCCACCGCCAACGCAAGTGGAAAGCCCCAGTTGAATCGCAACGGGTCCGGGAAAAAACGCGGCAACTCGGCGCTGACTTCAATATTGGGAGTCACAGGACGATAGCCACTGGCCTTCATTGGGCCGTTTAATAGCCAGTCGCTTAAACTAAAAGCAACATAATTCATCATGATGGTGTTGACCACTTCATGAGCGCCAAATTTGGCTTTGAGAAAACCCGGGATCGCGCCCCAAACAGCTCCGGCGGCGGCGCCTGCCAAAATGGCAAGCGGCAGATGGAAGAACCACGGCATGCCAATAATACTGTAACCAACATAAGCCGATGCGAGCGCACCCATGTAGAACTGACCTTCGGCGCCGATGTTGAACAGGCCGCCTTTGAAGCCGAGCGCCACTGCCAGACCCGCAAAGATATAAGGCGTGGCTGTGACCAGACTTTCCGTGATCGGATAAAACGACTTCAGCATTGCCTTGGAATCACCGGTTGCCATGTATTGCTGAATGCCGGCGATCATATCGGCGGGTTTGCCAAGCGAGCCGCTGAACAATGCCCCGTAACCAGTGGCGACCGCGTCCCAGGACGCTTTGAATGCTGCCCCCGGCTTCTGGAAGAAATTTTGCCAGGCGGCAATGGCCACGTCGTTGGTGATGGCGATGACGATTCCGCCGATGATGAGTCCCGTTAAAACCGCGAGCACAGGCACCAGCAAGTTTTCAATAAGGGCCGAAATATTTTTTTCTTCAGCCTCGGATTTTTTCTTTTCAGTAGCCTTCTTGACTTCGTTGTCTGTCACACAGGCCTCCTAGAAGACGCGCTCGGCTTCGGTGTGTTTTGCGGCCTTGGGAGCAGACTTGGCCGCGTCGGCAGGATTGATGCCTGCCATTAACAAGCCGATATATTCTTTGCTGGTTTTGGCTGCATCCACAATTTCCACGATCTGGCCGCGATACATGACCGCGATGCGATCTGAGAGCGCCAGAATCTCATCCAGTTCGGATGAGACCAGCAGGACGGCTGTGCCTTCATCCCGTTTTTCGATGATACGGCTGTGGATGTATTCGATCGAACCAACATCCAGGCCGCGTGTGGGCTGCGATGCGATCAATAGCTCGATTGGGCGCGAGAATTCGCGTCCAACGATGACCTTTTGCTGGTTGCCGCCTGAAAGAGTGGACGTATTGACATAAACGTTTGGCGTACGCACATCGAATTGCTTGATTAATTTTTCGCCATTTTCAATGATCACTTTTTGTTGCAGGGAAAGTCCTCTGGCAAAGGGCGGAAGATAATAGTTGCAAAGGACAAAATTATCGTAGAGGGGGAAGGATAGCAAGAGTCCGTGTTTTTGACGATCTTCGGGAATGTGCGCTACGCCGCGTTCAATGATGGTGCGCGGCGATGTGTGGCGGACAGGTTTGCCGAGCAGGATCATTTCTCCAGATTCGGAGGGAAGAAGCCCGGTAAGGGCATAGACCAGTTCCGTCTGGCCATTACCCTGAACGCCGGCAACGCCCAGCACTTCACCTTTGCGAACGTCGAATGTCACACCGTTGACTACCATGTTCTTGCGTTCATCCCGCACGAAAAGATCCTTGACCTTGAGCGCGGGGCCCTGGGGTTGGGACAGTTTTTTACGGACGACGAGATTGACTTCGCGTCCCACCATCATCGTTGCCAATTTCTCGGGCGTAACCACCTTCGGCGAAACGGTGCCCGCTGTCCGTCCGAGGCGCAGAACCGTGATGCGGTCTGCAACGGCCATGACTTCCTTGAGTTTATGGGTAATGAAAATGATGGATTTGCCCGCGTCGATAAGCGTCTGCAGGATTTTGAAAAGTCCCTCAACCTCCTGCGGTGTCAGTACCGCGGTTGGTTCATCCAGAATGAGAACGTCGGCCTGGCGATAGAGCACCTTGATGATCTCCACGCGCTGCTGAATGCCCACCGGCAAATCTTTGATATACGCATCCGGATCAACTTCGAGGCCGTATTGTTTGGAAATTTCGCGGATATGTTTTGTGACTTTGGCTTTATCAAGAAAGATTCCGTTGTGCGTCGGTTCAATGCCAAGCATTACATTTTCAGTGACGGTCATGACCGGGATGAGCATGAAGTGCTGATGCACCATCCCGATGCCGCGTGCAATGGCGTCATTCGGGTCTTGAATATCCACCTTCTGACCCTTTACAAGAATCTCGCCCTTATCGGGTTTGTACAAACCGTAAAGGATGTTCATCAGCGTGGTTTTTCCCGCGCCGTTTTCTCCCAGCAGAGCATGGATCTCTCCCTGCTCCAATGTGAGATTGACGTTGTCATTTGCCAATACACCGGGAAAAGTTTTTGTAATCCCGCGCAATTCCAGAACAGTCGTCATGGCACGCTCTCCTGCATTGATGTTTGCGCTAAAAAATAGAACGCTTGTAGCGGTGGCAATTTGAACTATTTTAACGTCTTTCCCGCTTATTATTCAAAGCCGCCGTTACAAACTTTCTATTAATTTCAGAGACAAAAAAAGGCCGGGGGATAAATCCCCCCCGGCCTTCGCGAGCTGCTTTACTACGGTGCGATGGTAATCTTGCCGGAGATGATATCGGCTTTGATCTGGGCAAGTTCGGCAGTCAAGTCGGCGGAAGCGCCGGCGACCGGAGCGATGTCCACACCACCGTTGGCGAGCGTGCTGACATAGACGCCGCCTTTGAAGGAGCCTGCCTGAGCAGACTTGATGGTGTTGAACACAGCCACGTTGATCTTCTTGATGACTGAGGTCAAAATAATGTCCTTGTACTCAGCAGAAGAAACTGTCCAGTCGGTGTCAACGCCGATGATCTTGCACTTGCCGCTCTGTTGGCAATAGGAGGCAGAGCCGAGGCCAACCGGGCCAGCAACGGGCATGATGATGTCGGCGCCTTCCTGTGCCAGGGATGTGGCAAATTTCTTGCCATCGTCGGTGGAGTCGAAGTTGCCTGTGAACAAACCATCATTCTTCTTGGTGTCCCAGCCGAGCAGCTTGACGCTGGCTTTCTTCTGGGTGTTGTAATATTCAACGCCAGCCTGGAAGCCCTTCATGAAGATGGTAACGGGCGGGATGTTGATGCCACCGAAGGTACCGACCGTGCCGGTCTTGGTCGAAGCGGCGGCAGCGTAACCAGCCATGAAAGCGGCCTGGTCAGTTTGGAAAGTCAAACCCAAGACGTTGGGCATTTCCGTCGCGGAACCGCAGTCCTTGCCTTCGACAGCAGTGCCGAAGCAGTCAGGATAGGAATAGTCCACGATGGCGAACTTGGTGTTCGGATTGGCTTTGGCGGCGGTGGCGGTGTCGACGCCGAGCAGGAAGCCGACGGTGACAATCAGGTCGGTCTTCTCATCCAGGAACTGCTGGATGTTCTTGGCATAGTCAGACTGTTGCTTGGACTCGAGGTACTTGCCATCTACGCCCAGTTGAGCAATGGCGTCTTGCACGCCCTGCCAACCACTGGCATTGAAGGACTTGTCATCAACACCACCGAGATCGGTCACTTCGCCAACTTTGAATTTCGGCGCTGTGGTCGGTGCTACAGTCGGCGGGACCGCAGTGTCAGCGGGAGCTGCGGTAACAACGGGCGCTTCGGTCGCGGCCGGGGTCGCGGGGCTGCCGCAGGCGGTCAGGACCATGGAGGCCAAAAGAATAACGGCCAAAACGGTGTAAAGTTTCTTCATTTTCTTCTCCTGTTAGTTTGGTGGAAATATGTTGGGGCTGGACGAAACTTAATCAAGTCTGTGCAAGCGCACCTACTGATTTAAGTGGTTCGTTTCCCACACTACAAGTATAAAGCCAACCCTTGCGTCTTGCAAGGTCGTGGAATCTTAAGGACTTTTATAGGGCACATTTGTTTGAATGGACCCATCGTTCAGGCTATTTTCAATCTCCAGTAACCGATCTTTTACAGTTTGTGGAATTCGACTTTCCCACTCGTGGAAGGGCGCCAACCCGACCTGACCAAAGAATTCGCCGGAGGGAAATTGCCCGCTGCGCGTCAGCCGCATCAAGTCACGCACGCCGAGACGGATGTCGTTTAAGGCGCTGGACACAAGCTGTGGGCGGATACTCATTAGACGCGTGTATGCGTCCGTCTCAGCGCCGATGACAGCCACGCCTTGATT
>JAJYOH010000390.1 GCA_021796315.1 Chloroflexota bacterium | reverse complement strand
TCCAATAGAAATTGGAATGAACGGACAACATTTGCTTTCCGTCGGTGAAAACATAATCCGTCGCGCCGGGGATTTGATAAACTTCGCTTTGGATTCCGAATCTTTGCGCGAGCGCGCGGGCTTCATCCAACGTCGCGGGTTGATCTTTATTCAACAAATAGACATTTGCGTTTGCCGGAGATTCAGGCAGCGGTTGCGCGAGGTAAAGTTTTGTGCCACGGAAATCGTAACTCTCCGCGTTCGGCGTGGCTGGCAATGGCGTTGGCAAACTTTCCTGGGGCTGTGTGGGCACTGGTGTCTTTCCTGTGCCGGGGATCGTCTTCGGGGCCAGCGAACGGAAGGCCCAATTCAACACAAGGAGCAGGATCGCAATTGCCCCGATAAGGCCAAGTGTTGAAACGAGATTTTTGTTTTTGAACATGACAAACCTTTCCTTGGGTTTGTGTGCGTCTCTCAGTTGCGTTTCAAGGTTTGCTTTGAAGTGTGCCTCGAGCGTGATCTTCGCCGCGGCCTCTTCCAAAATTTCTTCGATCTTTTTTTCGCTCATTGTTCCACCTCCAATGTCAGGGAGGTTCGCTCGCGCAGATCCTGCAATCCGCGCGAGACCAGCATTTTTACGGCGGCTTCGCTTTTGCCAAGCACGCGTCCGGCTTCAGAATTTGTCAGCCCGCCGAAGAAGCGCAGGATAAGCGCTTCGGCACGCTCGGGACTGAGTCCTTTCAGCGTGCGCGAAATGGATTCAATTTCCAGACGATGGAAAGCCGCTTGGTCGGTGGCCGGTTCAGGGTTCGGGATATGAAGCGCGGCATCCAGCGGGACCTCGGGCCGGAGTCCGCGAAAGAAGAGGGCACACTTCTTTGAAGCGATTCCCATTAACCATGCGATAAATGAGCCGCTTCCGCGGTAAGTGTGAATTCTCTCCAACGCGGCCATGAAGGTTTGTGATGTCAGGTCTTCCGCGTCTTTGATGTTGCCGGTGTGTGCCATGTGATAACGATAGACGTTGTTCACGTAGCGGCGATACAACTCGCCGAACGCCTCGGTGTGAGTGCAAGCTTCGCGGGCTAAAACGGTTTCGTCTGCGGGCGGGCTGTTTGATTGAAGTTTCATGATCGTGGACATCTACCTCCTGCAATTGTGCGCACGTTGGTATGTTGCAGGGAAGGCCGAAAAAGTAACAGGGAAATTTTAAAGTAGGCCACGTTTCCCTCTTCGAGGACTTCGCAAACGTGACCTACAAGTGTGAACTACTGTTCCGGATAAACTTTCCACCCCAATTCATCCAATTTTGAAGTATCAATTTGATCGTCTGGCACATTGATGTGCAAAGCGTTTGCTTCGGCCAGTAGTTCGTTTGTTTCGCTGTCGTAAATCCCGGCCCAGCTTTCCGCCATCTTGGAGCGGATCTTTCCAGCCCTGCCGATGATTTTTAAAAGTTTGCCGACCGGCACATTTTTGCGATACTTGATTTCGAGTTTGCCGGTGAACATGAATCGCGGATTATCTGCATCGCCCATGTGGGCGCGTCCGCTGATCTCGTCGAGGATGGCGGCGACGATGCCGCCATGCAGCACGCCGGGATAACCCTGAAAATGTACGGGCGCGATGTAAGCCGCTTCGACCACGCCCGGCCCGGTTTCGTAGATGTGCAAATGCAAACCGACCGGGTTTTCGATCCCGCAGATGAAACACATTTTTGAATTAGGTTGTTTGATGGGAAATGTCATGCTGGTTTTTCTCCGGAGTGAATTGCGATGGTTCCAAACATCAAGCGTTTGAAATTTATATTTTTGAATCCAACCGCTGCCATGCGCGCGGCCAGTTCTTCGGCGGTTAAAAATCCTTCGGTTGAATCGGGTAGATATTCGTATGCATCACCGGTGCCGGAAATCAATTTCCCAAGCAGGGGAATGATGACGTGCATGTGGATCCGGATGAAGGGCGACAGAATATTTTTCTTCGGGCGGGTCGTGTCGAGGATGACAAACCGTCCGTCAGGCTTGAGAACGCGATATTGTTCCTTCAAGGCAAGATTTACGTCGATGACGTTACGCATCAAGAAACCGGAGATGACAGCGTCGAAGGTCGAATCTTTGAATGGTAGTTTCAATGCGTCGGCGGCGGAGAATGGCGGGTCGCCGGGTTTGCGTCCGACGCGCATCATTTCGAGGGTGAAGTCGGCGGCGGTGACTTGCGCTTGTGGATTCCGCTTCAGCGCCTCACGCGCCAGATCGCCGGTGCCCGCTCCGAGGTCCAGAAGCGAAGCGGACGGTTTGAGTCGCGCCAGCTTGATCACGGCCTTGCGCCAGCGGATATCCTGTCCGCCGGTCATCAAGTGATTCATAAAGTCGTAACGATGAGCGATGCGTGTGAACATGGATTGAACATACTGTGCGCGTACTTGTCCGGTAAGGTTGGTCATGGGTCTCCTGAAGTTTCGCCAATTGTAAACGCATGTTATGTGGCAGCCGATTAAACTTTGTTTGGAGTCGGCAGGCCAAACCGCACTGGCGCATGGCATTCTGTTTTGGTCGGAGTTGATTTTAAAGTCAAAAAATGTGCGGAGGTTATGATTTTGTAACTTCGTCGCTCGCTTGATCTAATTTCGTTAGTTCCTCCTCTGTCAATTTCCAACCAAGCGCGCCCGCATTTTGATGCGCCTGTGCAGCGTTCTTTGCGCCGGGGATGGGAAGCGTGCCTTTGCAGATGGCCCAATTCAATGCGACTTGCGAGTTGGACTTGCCGCCGTGATCCTGTCCGATGGCGGTCATCAGTTGGAGCAAAGGACCGATTTTCTTGAGCAGGTTTCCGTAAGATGCGCCGCGCGTTCCGGTGGGTGGATTTTCAGATGTATATTTTCCAGTCAGCATTCCCATTTCAAGCGGACTATATGCGATCAGGCGCACACCCAATTCTTTACAGCGCGCCAGCAGTCCGTTCTTTTCGATGGTGCGATCCAATAGACTATATTTAACTTGATTTGATGCGAGGGGGATGTGTTCACGTGAAAGTATTGAATATGCGCGCAACATGGCTGACTGGCCGAAATTGGAGACGCCCACTGTGCGCGTCAGGCCTTTATCAACGCAGACCGCCATGCCCTCCATCATTTTTTCTGGACTGAGTAGGGGAGTCGGCCAATGGATCTGGTACAGGTCAACGGTGTCGACGCCGAGGCGCTCGAGGCTTCGTTGCAGGGCCGCCCGGATTGAGTTTTTGGTCAAACGCCAGGGCAAGGGGAAGAACTTAGTGGCGATCAAAACGGGCTGGTCGGTCTCTTTGATGAACTGTCCCGCCAGCCGTTCGGAGCGACCAGAGCCGTAGACTTCGGCAGTGTCAATAAAACGGATGCCCTCTGCGATAGAGGTCCGAAAGGCCTGACGGATATCTACGTCGGTATAGCCGCGTCCATATTGCCAGACCACTCTGTCACCCCAGGACCAGGCTCCCAATCCCATTTCGACGACGTGTAAAAAGCGGGTTTCGTTGCTAATGGTGTCATTCAAGGAAGAGCCTCCGGTAGGATTTCAATGATTGTATATGGCTTTCTCAAAGTCCATGGTGAACTCTTGCTTTTGTCATTTTCTCACCGCGCAGAGCGCGAAGTACGCCAAGAAAAAAAAAAGAAATCCTCGCGTTCGCCTGCCCTGCAAAGGGTTGCGGGCTTTGCGGTTCGTTTTCTGACCTTGAGAAGACTATGAGTGATTGTATCTTAAATCTTTGCCTGCTTATGGAAATCAGGTTAGAATAGGTGCGCTAAACTATTTTATTGGAACTGATGGACCGCAAGGGCCTTCCCCTGGGAAGGATAGGGCTCTGGCGCTCCCTGAGTTCCAGGGAGGTTCCCTTGACGACCCATGATGCGAGCCTGCCGGAGACTCCTGCCGAATTGGCCGGACGGTTGGGGCTGTCTTTTATCAATCTATCTTTGCTATCACGCGCTCTCACGCATCGCTCCTACATTAATGAGAATCCGAACACACTCGAAGATAATGAGCGGCTTGAATTTCTCGGCGATGCAGTGCTGGACTTTGTAGTCGGTGCGTGGGTCTATCATCATTGCCCGGAATTGCCGGAGGGTGATCTGACTCGGATGCGCTCCGCTCTTGTTCGCAACGAGCAGCTTGCCGAATTCGCTCGTCGTCTGGACCTTGGACGGGCGATGCGAATGGGGCGCGGCGAGGCCGCTTCGGGCGGGCGCGAACGCGACGGCCTGCTGGGTTCGCTGTTCGAGGCAGTCATCGGCGCGTTGTACCTCGACAATGGCTTGCCCGCTGTGCAGGATTTTATGGAGCCATTGCTTGACAGCGTTCGAGACCGTGTGCTTTTGCGTGCGGAAATTTATGATCCGAAGAGCCGTTTTCAGGAATGGGCGCAATCTGAAAAGTTGGGAACGCCCAGATACGTGACGATTTCTTCGAGTGGACCCGACCATGCCAAGGTCTTCGAAGTCGAAGTCCGCATCAAAGACCAGACCTATGGCGTGGGTAGCGGCCCGAGCAAACAGATCGCCGCTCAAGTCGCCGCTCAGACCGCACTGGAAAGTTTAGGAATAAAATAATGTCGGGAAAGCTTAAATCTCATCCAGATCGTATTGTCGCTTTTTCTTATTTTCAAAAATCTGAAATCTAAAATCGAAAATCTATAAATGCCTCTTCGCCTAAAATCTCTTGAACTGCACGGATATAAAACCTTCGCCACGCGGACTGTCTTTGAGTTCTCGAGTGGAATTACCGCCATTGTCGGACCGAACGGCTCAGGCAAATCGAATATTGCCGATTCCCTGCGCTGGGTCTTGGGAGAGCAATCCTATTCATTATTGCGCGGCAAGAAGACCGAAGACATGATCTTCTCCGGCTCGGAACATCGTCCGAAGGCGGGCATGGCTTCAGCGGAAATTGTCTTTGACAATACCGCCAACTGGCTGCCTGTGGACTTCGCCGAAGTCGGCATGACGCGCCGCGCCTATCGTGACGGGCACAATGAATATTTACTGAACAGTCAGCAGGTTCGTCTGCGTGACATGAACGAATTGCTGGCCGCTTCCGGTTTATCTGAGCGGACGTACACGATTCTCGGTCAAGGTCTGGTGGACGCGTCGCTGGCTCTCAAAGCCGATGATCGCCGCCGTCTCTTCGAGGAAGCTGCGGGCGTGGGACTGTATCGTGTCCGCCGCGAAGAAGCACTCAAGCGTCTCGAGAATACGCAGCGGAATCTGGAACGCGTGCTCGACATCATGGCCGAACTCGAACCGCGCTTGAAGAGTCTCGAGCGTCAGGCGCGGCGCTCGATTGAATACAGCGGCGCGCAAGCCGACTTGCGCGTGCTTCTGCGCGATTGGTATGGATTTCACTGGCATCATGCCCAGCAGGAATTAAATGACACGCGCGAGACAGTGCGGATGCAAGATGGAAAAGTCCGCGAGGCGAAAGACGCGCACCTGATTGCGCAGGCTGAATACGCCACTTTCCGCGAACGCCTGAGTGGACTGCGCGCCCAGCTCAATAACTGGCATCGGCAGTCGTCTGAATTGCACAGCCAGCGCGAAACCGTCAGCCGCGACCTGGCAGTGTTGGATGAACGCCGCCGCGCCTTGACCAACTCGCAAGCCGCGCTGATCTTCGAACAGGAGCGCGCCGCCAACGAAGAGAAATTGGCGCGCGAGCGTTTCTTTGAAATGGAACAGGAAGCAGTGCGCGTACAAGCTGAATATGATGAAGCCAAAGCGCAACTTGCAAACGCACAGGCTGCGCTGCAATCTCGTCAGGCTGACCGTTCAACCGCCGAAGAAAAACTTCAATCTGCGCGCACGGTTATCAATTTACTTCACGCGCAAAAAGCAGAAACGCAGGCTCGTCTCGATGAACTTGCCGGGCGGCTTGAAACACAAAAGCAAAAACTGGCATCGGTTCAGCAGGCGATCCGATCTGCCGAATCTGAAGTTAAGAAACTGGAACAAAGTTATCGCGCCGCTGTTAAAACGCGCATC
>JAJYOH010000389.1 GCA_021796315.1 Chloroflexota bacterium | reverse complement strand
GCAAGCTGGCGTGCCTTCTGCCAACTCTGCAAATCTTCAAATCGTTCAATTTTCGCCATCGCAATTTCCTCCACCTTTTTATTTGTATCAACCCAACCAACTACCCAGCCATCAAACTGCAAAACCACCGAACTATCATGGTTTGACTCCCAGAGTTGCCAGCGCCTGAAGCGCCGGGTCCCATTTCGGGTGGATCTTCAACGCTGCGCGGAAATCGTCGATGGCGGCTTGTGTCTCGCCGATGTAATTTTCAGCGTAGCCGCGCCAGTATAAGCTCTCCTCCAACACAGGTTCGGCAATCGTGTTGTTCAAGGTTGTGTTCGCCAGGTTGATCACATCCTGATAGCGCTGTGAATAAAAATATGCTTTATACGGCCCGGTCTGATACCACATCATCCGATACGGACGCGTGGTGTTATCTACATTCAGGTTTGCATATAGCTGGAAGGCCTGATCGTAAGCGGACGCGGCATCGGCATATTCCAGCAGGTCAACATGGCTGGTGCCGATGTTGAACCACGCAAAGAATTGATCAATACCGCTCAAACTCTGACTTTCAGCGGTCGCCGTTTCGAGGGCGTGTTTCGTCGCCCAAGTTTCATCCGCGTACGGGCCGAGCAGGGACTTCACATCCGCATCGCGGCTGGCCGGATACACCACTACAAAGACATAATCGAAACTTCGCCAACCCGTCATAAAAGTATCGTACGGGACTTTGAAATTCGGGCCGTCGAGATATGTATCCTGAACCAGAAGCGTTTTATCGTTATCGTTATAACCGGTGATAAATTGATAATGTCCCATCCAGCTAAGTTTGCCGGTGTAATCTTTTTCGTAATAACCCTTTTCAGCCACAACCGGGAAGCCGCCAGCAATAAGGCGTTTCAACACATCGATGTCGCCGCCATAACGTAACACGGATGTCATATCCGGCACATTGGCGGATATGAAATCCTGAAATTCATACGGCATGACATTCTTGTCTCTATTGGCAGGCAGACCATCACTGCCCGTGTTGCCCGGCATGACGGCTTTGCCAACCACATCACGATTGCCAGTCCAACCCCAGAAGGTCAGCGCCATCGAGAAGTTGGCCGGGCCGCAATAATTCCAGCGATTGAATTGGTCTTCATATTTAACGCCTGGGAGAGAAACGGTCGCAGGAAGAGGCGTGGAGGTTGGAGTCGGTGTGGGAGTCGGCCCGCCTGAAATCGAGGATGAAGCGGCGGGCGTCATCGTCACAGAGTTGGCTTGTTGCGTGGAGTAAGCCCGCATCGTGGACTGGACAATGGTCTCGATCGCGTTTTGTTGGGATTGTTGGGCGGGCACGAATACGGCCTGGTCGGGCGGGTTGAAGAAATAAATTACGGCTGTCCGCACATCGTTGATCCGCCAGGCAAGACGGTCATGAACCGGCGGCAGGAAGTAGATGATGGCCGCGAGCACGAGCGCAATTGGGAGTAACCAAATACGGTTAATGTTTTTGAGCTTCGAAATATAGTTTTTAAACATGGAAAGATTATACCGCCGGATTACTCGGCGATTTTCACTAGGTCTGGGATGGCAGGAGAGTCTTATAATAAGCATGGGATTTAGTACAGTCAGTTCTATCAATTTGCGGCGGGTAGTGCACAAGGTAACACGATTGGAGGATAGGCCATGAACATCCAACTCGGAATCTACGATATTTTTTCCCGCATTTTTCCAGGGGCTTTTTACATGTTTGCCTTCATCGAATTCGCAAGAGTCCTGAATTTGATAAAGCTCGACTGGATGACATTAAAGGATATTGGCCTGGTTCCTTTGCTGGGCCCGGCATTGATCGCATACATTGTCGGCGTGGGAATGGATCGCGCCGGGTCCGCCTGGCATCGACTGTTCAAAAAGGATCGGGCAAGCCAGGAGATAATAAGAGAATTCAAGGAAGAGTATAAAAGCCAGTGGAACCTGGCATTTGAAGACGTGGACTGGCCCATTCTGCGCGCCTATCTCTACATTCACAATCCCGATGTCGCAAATGAAATCGACAGGCACAATGCGCTTTGTCTAATGCTGCAAAATCTCAGCCTTGGGCTTGTGTTGATTGCTGTGAGTGAAGGGATCCAGTTTGCGACCACAATGGATTGGGCATTTCTGATCCTGGTGTCCGTCCTTATTTTTCTTTCGTACCAAATGGCGAATCAGGCCGGAACATGGAAAGAGTGGTTTTATAGAAGTATTTTTGAAGCAATCATCGCCTACCGGGTAAACCTGGAAGAGAACATTAAACCAGTCAAATTGCCAGCGACACGTAAAAAGGGAAAGGCAAAGCGATGAAGTTGTTTCGAGTATTTCTCCTGTTGGCCTTCTCGATCTTCCTGCTCACCGCTTGCGGCCCAATGTCAACACAGGCGCCTGCCACCGAAGCGCCGACAATCCCGTCGACGCCAACATCGGTTCCTGCCAGCACAAAAATGCCGACAATGGCATTACCTCCTACAGCAACAGTCGCAGCTCCGACCGCCGGAAGCAGCGGGGCGCTCAGTCTCGATGAACAGATGGCGCAGATCGATTCCATTTTGAAACAAACCATCGCTGCCAGCATCGCCTACAACAAACCCGAATCCATGAATTTGGATCAGACGACAACCATAGAACTCCTGTTGAATCCAACGATGTCCCCGGAAGCTTTGGGCACGCAAGTAACCGAGCCGGGACAAGTGACCAGCGCAAGCATCCAGATCACGCCGCGCATGAAAGCATTGCTAATTGCCAATGACGAGACAGCTTTTATTATCAAACCGATTCACGATAATCCCGAACAACTTGTCAGCGACACCGAGACTACGCGTTGGTCATGGCTGGTGACCGCAAAGAAAAGCGGCACACAAAGATTGACTCTCGTCGTCTATCGCCTGGTTCAATTTGATGGACAGGATTATTGGCGCGAAGTACAAACTTATAAAGCTGATATCGACATCAAGGTGACTATGTTCCAGCGCATCGCAGCCTTGGACTGGGCATGGATCATTGGCATTCTCGTTTCAGCGATTGCGATCCCCGCTTTCTGGCGCTGGTACGATAATAGAAAGAAACAAAAATCTCAAAAAGAAAAAGTTCATAAAAAGAGCAGAACTGAATAAAAAAACAGGCGACCACTTTCATGGTCGCCTGTTTGCGTTTTCTAGGCGAGTGCGCCCCAAGCGCACATCGCCTGCTTCGGCGACTCATGTCGCCGAAGTATGTTTTATTCTTTTACTTCACCATCGATCACATCGCCATCGCTTGGCGGCGGTGTGGATGGGCCGCTTCCCTGGGCCTGACCTTGCGGCTGGCCCTGGGCATACAATTGCTGGCTCAAAGCGTGGAAAGCATTCTGCGCATCATCGGTGGCTTTCTTGATTTTATTGACATCGTCAGTTTGTGCCACTTGCTTGAGGTCGTTGATCTTGGCCTCGATGTTGGTCCGCTCGTTGGCCGGGACTTTATCGCCCAATTCGCGCAGAGTCTTTTCAAGTTGATAAGCCATGTTGTCTGCGTTGTTCTTGGCTTCGATCAGCTCGCGGCGCTTCTTATCCTCGGCTTCATGCTGGCGGGACTCCTGCACCATGCGCTCGATATCCTGCTTGTTCAAATTAGTCGAAGCCGTGATCGTGACCTTCTGTTCCTTGCCTGTGGCTTTATCCTTCGCGGTCACATGCAAAATTCCGTTGGCATCGATATCGAAAGTCACTTCGACTTGCGGGATGCCGCGCGGGGCCGGTGGGATTCCGTCGAGGCGGAAGCGTCCGAGCGACATGTTGTCTCCAGCCATCGGACGTTCGCCTTGCAGGACATGAATGTCCACGGCGGTTTGATTATCGGCAGCGGTTGAATACGTCTCGGTCTTGCGCACCGGGATGGTTGTGTTGCGTTCGATCATCACGGTCATGACACTGCCCATCGTCTCAACGCCCAAAGATAGCGGAGTCACATCGAGCAATAGAATATCCTTGACTTCGCCGCCAAGCACGCCGCCCTGGATCGCCGCGCCAACCGCGACGACTTCATCGGGATTGACGCCTTTGTTCGGCTCTTTGCCGTTCGTCAATTTGCGCACCAGTTCCTGAACCATCGGCATACGTGACGAACCACCGACCAAAACCACTTCGTTCAATTTGCCGGCATCCATGCCTGCATCTTTGAGCGCAGCCTCGAACGGCTTGCGGCAGCGAACCAGCAAATCGTCAGTCATCTGCTCGAACTTGGCGCGGCTCAATTTCAACTGTAAATGTTTCGGGCCGCTTGCATCAGCAGTGATGTAAGGCAGATTGATCTCAGTTTCCATGACGGTCGAGAGTTCGATCTTGGCTTTCTCCGCCGCCTCGCGCAGACGCTGTAACGCCTGCCGATCATTGCGCAGGTCGACGCCCTGTTCCCGTTTGAACTCATCAGCCGCCCAATTGACGATCTTCTGATCCCAGTCATCGCCGCCGAGGTGAGTATCGCCGTTGGTGGATTTAACTTCGATCACGCCTTCGCCCACTTCGAGGATGGATACGTCGAACGTACCGCCGCCGAGGTCGAAGACCAGGATGGTCTCATTTTTCTTTTTATCGAGGCCGTATGCCAGTGCGGACGCAGTCGGCTCGTTGATGATGCGCATCACTTCCAGCCCCGCGATCTTGCCCGCGTCTTTTGTCGCCTGACGCTGGCTATCGTTAAAATAAGCGGGCACGGTGATGACAGCTTGAGTCACAGGCTGGCCGAGATAAGCCTCGGCATCTGCCTTGAGTTTGCCGAGCACCATCGCAGAAATTTCCTGCGGACTATATTCACGATTCGTGACCGGGATCTTGACGCGTACGTCGTCCGCGTTGCCGGGGACAACTTCGTACGAAACCATTTTGCGTTCCACATCCGTCTCTTCATAATGGCGTCCGATAAAACGCTTGATGGAATAGATTGTGTTCTCAGAGTTCACCACAGCCTGGCGTTTGGCAGTCTGCCCGACGAGGCGCTCGCCATTTTTATTGAACGCCACAACCGACGGGCACAGCCGTCCGCCTTCCGCGGTGGAGATAACAGTCGCCGATCCGCCTTCCATGACGGAGACAACTGAATTGGTGGTGCCGAGGTCAATGCCAATGATTTTACCCATAGGATACTCCTTACATGATATTGCTCAAAGAATACACGATGAATGCAAGAAGAATATTAACGATGCGTAGAAAAACAATAAAAGGAAGTCTACGGCTCGCTTACTTTCACCCAATTGTAGGCGCTCGTGAACGGGACGTTATCAAAAGATGAAGCAGAAATCCCGATCTTGCCGCCGGTCAATCCAAATTTCTTTTCATCCCATTTTCTCATTTGCACGCCATTGATGAACGGCGTGAGCAGATTATCCTCGCACAACAACCCGATCTCATTTGCGCCGCTTTTGATTTTTTCGGACTCACCATGATACAACGGTGTGTAGTGTGCAACACCCTGTGACAACCATTGGACATAAAGCAACATATAAGTCTGGTCGGAATAAATATTGAATTCATACCAGCCATCCTTTTCGTTATAGCGGCAGACGATTCCCAAGGCGCCGTCTCCCGCGCGGACTTCGACCTGCGCGTCCACGCGGACATTTTGATAATCTCCCACGTTGTAAAAATCATAGACCCATTGATTCGGCGCGGTCAGGTCGAAGACGAGATACCCCGCCTCCACACTCGGACCCGGAAACGGCTGGCCGTTATCAATTTGCATGAACGACCAATACGGCAGACTCCCGTTAAACTCCTCGTCAACAATGCGCGGCGCGGGAGCAAGAGTCTCCGTCGGCGTTGGCGGGACGGGTGAAAGGCTGGGGATGGCAGTCAACTCTGGAGAAGAGCCGCCGCCCGCAGTTGGGGAAAGAGGCGTGTTCGTCGCAAGTTGACAGGCTGCGATAAAGAATGGCAACAAGATGAGGAGCGTGAAGCGTATACGAGTCATAACCCCAATCATAACAAAATAAAATCAGGTCAACACTTACTGT
>JAJYOH010000388.1 GCA_021796315.1 Chloroflexota bacterium | reverse complement strand
GAGCTGGACGGTCACACAGCCCGGCCCGCTAGAGCGAACCTGGCTGGGAATGCAGGTTTTTTGCGTCGAGTCATATTTGAAGCCCAGCGGACAGCCTGAATAAGCTCCGCCGACATTGGCCTGACAGCACTGATAATTTTGATCGTAAGTGTAACCCGCTGCGCATCCCTGATAAGTTTGCGCGGCCAGCGAGGAATTATTAATGCCGTAGGGCGCATCCGAGTTGCCAGATGGCGGGACACACGCGCCGTACTGGCTATCGAAGAACAGGCCCACTGGGCATTGACCATTTTGATTGACGCCCACCGCACAGACCTTCTGCCCGCCGCGATCAATTAAGTTGTAACCAACCGGACAACCAGCCACGCCAGGTTGGCTTGCAATAGGCGCATAGGTGCACACGCCTGTAGAAGTATCGAGCGAGTAGCCAGGATCACAAACAGGAGACACGTTGGCGGCGCTCGACGTGCTGCTGCAAGCTGTGTTGCAAACCGTCAATTCGCCGCTGGAATCATTCGGGCCGCTGCAGGTTAGTATATGCTTGCTGTTCACCACCGCTTCGCTGCATTGATAACCTTTTATGTTCGTTTGATACGAGCCGCTGAGCGCCTTCACCTGAAACGATGTGCCCGCCGGAATGGTCACTGTTGTGTATCCAATTCCGCCCGCGCAATAATTTCCATTGACCTTTGTATCAGGCGCTTGACAGGTTGCAGTCGTCGCCGCGCCGGTTGGCACGTAGGAACTGGTCTGGCAAGAAGGCGCGATCATTTTGGGTTGCGGCACGACACAGCGGAAGCCCAGATCGTAGTTGTGATAAGCGTTTCCTCCAAAATGGCGAATGCCTGCCAGCGTCTGCACGGCATCGCTCTCAAAACTGGAACCGCGGACCACGTGTGAATCGCCTGAAGTCGGGCCGCTGGGATTGGCTGACGGCATACTATCGTAATAGTTCTCGCCATAGAAATCTTGGATCCACTGGAAGACGTTGCCTTCCATATCCAGCACACCATATTGACTCGCGCCAGATGGATAATCATTGACTCCGTTCGTGTGACCGAGACAGCCCTGCATATTCAGCAGATCACAGGCAGGCTTATCGTTGCCCCATGGATAATCGCTGCCACTCGCACCGCGAGCGGCTTTCTCCCATTGAGCCTCGCTCGGCAACTGACCCTGAGTCCACTGACAATAATTTGACGCCATGTCCCATGTCACGCCGACGACGGGATAATCGCCATAATCAGGGTTGGTGTAGACAGGCGCGCCAAGTTCCTGGGCAGGCGCGGCGCAGTTGCCGGTGGCTACGCATTGCGCGTACATCTTGTTGGTAATATCGGTTTTGTAAATCCAATATCCGTCCAGAGAAATGGTCTTTTGCGGAGCGTTGCCAGATCCCAGTCCCATGACAAAATCTCCTGCGGGGATATAGGTCAGCAGGGAGCCGTCGAGCCAGGCCATGGTCGAACCGGCCTGCGGACCTGCCAACGCCACCGGAACTAACGTCGGCGGGACGACCGCGGTCGGCGGTCCGGAAGTTGGACTAGGCTCGGTAACGGGAGCCAGAGTCGGGGTTGGGGTGGAGGCGGGCGCGCAGGAAGCCAAAGTCAGCGCGAGCGCCATTAAAATCCAGGTTAAGCGTTTCATTCGTTTTCTCCTGTAGGTTAAAAATTATACCCTGTAACGAAAAGTCCCCGCCAACTGGTATGGCGGGGCACATATAAAAAACCTATCGTGAGAATCCCTATGGACTGGCGCAGGAGCAATTATCGGATGTCTCTCCCAATACTCTATTGACAACTACATACTTGTGGCAAAGTGCACGCAGAAGTTGGGGGGTAATTTCGACACGCCGGATTTTGAACACAGACATACTTTTGGCCTGCCGGACATTGACCGCCAGTCGGAGTTACGCCACCGGTCGGAGTGCCTCCACCTGGCTTGCCTCCGCTTGTACAGGTGGCTGGGTCCTGTACTTGAACCAGCTCGCTATGATAAGGCTGTTTCTGGGCCTGGCTGTTTGGCACACATACGGGGTTGCCGGGAGGAACGTATCCCAGCGTCTGGCCGGTCGGACAAATGGGATAGTTCGCGGCAGTGCCTGATGGCGCAGTACAACACTGCCTGGCAGGATCATAGGCATAACCCGGCAGGCATTGATTTCCTATCGAGCCAGTTCCATCCCATTCGCACACGCCCGTGGATTTATTGAGGTTGTAGTGAGCAGCACACTTAACTGGCCCGGAAGCATTGAGAGTGCATTTGGATTCGATGATCGCAGTGGTGCCGGAACTGCAATTATAGATCTGTGGAAAGTCATGGTCTCCGCTCTTTTGAACGACGCTGCATTTAGGCAGATCAACGCCGCTTACGTTTGCATTTAGATCCGGTGAATGATCGTCTGTGAACGTGACGGTCACAATGCCAGCCGGACAATTTGGGGTCAAACCAATGCCGACTTTCGGGCAATCAGAGTTGCCACCGTCAGATGAGCCGATTGACTGGCACAGGGGAGCAAAATAAGTTGGGTCAACCACTACACAGCGGAAGCCCAGGTCACGGCGATGACTCTTCGGCAAGTCAGAGCGACGCGTCGAGGCTGGTGTCTCCTCGGCTTTACTCTTATAACCGGCTGAACGGATCGAACGCAACAGACCTGTGTCCGGGCCGAACGGGTTGTGAAGCGGACTGATCTTGTAATACAACGCGCTATACCAATCAGCCACCCACTCGAAGGCGTTGCCTTCCATGTCCAACGCATGGTAATAGCTTTGACCCTGCGGATACTTCGTCACGTCGGTGGTTTTGCCTACACAGTTATTAAAGTTCAAGTAATCGCAAGTCGGCGCATGATCGCCCCACGGATAAAGATTTCCATCCGGGCCACGCGCGGTTTTCTCCCATTGGGCCTCGGTTGGCAACGCGCCATGCACAAACGAACAATACGAAGAAGCCTGATCCCAATTCACACCGTTAACCGGATCGTTCGCGCGCATGATATCGGTGTATCCAATGTTATCGATCAAGTCCGGCGTCTTGCATTTACCAGCATTCACACAAAGCGCATATTGCTGGTTGGTAACCTTGGCCTGATAAATCCAGAAGTCGCTCAACGTAACAGTATGAATTGGATTATCTGAACCGCCATGTCCCATTGTGAAAGTACCGCCCGGCACAGCTACCAGCACACTGCCATCCACGTACGGAAACAGCGAACCGACCTCCATTGGGGGGCCGGACAAATCGACCGTGACCAGCGTCGGCGTTACTGCCGCTTCGGCCGGGACCGGAATCAGGGTCGCCGTTGTGGACGGTTCCGCTGGCGCTTCGGTCGATGGCGCGGCAGTCGGCGGCGCAGAAAACAGCGAGCACGCCAGCGATGCCAAGATCAACAACGCCATGGCCGCGTAAAAATTAAATCTCAGGTGTTTCATCAGTTCTCCTCTCTCCGAGTTTTTGTACAACTTTATTATATACAGTTTCAATACCTGTGCATTCCCCCAAAGGTCTACTTTGCTTTTCTGACCTCTTCCACCGCTTCGGGATTGACCAGCGATGATGTGTCACCCAATTCCTGGCCAAGATACGCCGAACGGATCATACGCCGCATCACTTTGGCATTACGCGTCTTCGGCAGATCGCTGACAAATAGAACAGACTTCGGCGCAAGCGGTTTGCCCATTTCATCCACAACCATTTGTTTTAATTCTGCCCGCAATTTTTCGCCGGGTGTAACATTTTTCTTTAGCACGCAAAAGACAACCAGCGCCATGCCCTTGATTTCGTCCGGCACGCCGATGGCAGCGGACTCAACTACGGCATCGTGATGCACCAAAATCGATTCGACTTCCGCCGGTCCGAGTCGTTTGCCTGCGATTTTTAATGTATCATCCGAACGGCCGAGGATATACCACAAGCCATCCGAGTCAATTGCGGCAAAATCTCCATGCACCCACACATTTTCAAAACGTGACCAGTAGGTATCGAGGTAACGCTGCGGGTCTTTCCAGAATCCGCGCGTCATGCCGATCCACGGCGCTTTGATGACCAGCTCGCCAACTGCATTGCGAATCGAATTTCCATTTTCATCCACTATGTCCGCGGCCATGCCGGGACACGGCGCGGCGAAGGCGCACGGTTTGAGCGGCATCAACGGATTGCCCATCACGATCCCGCCGGAGATTTCTGTGCCGCCCGAATAATTGATGATCGGGCGTTGGCGGAGTCCAACGTCAGTGAAAAGCCAAAGCCACGGGTCCGGGTTCCACGGTTCACCCGTCGAGGCGAAGAAGCGCAGCGAAGATAGATCGTGTTTGGCCACCATCTCCGATCCATGCGGGATCATCGTCCGCACAAAAGTTGGCGAGAGTCCAAGTTGAGTAACTTTGTGCCGCTCGACCATTTTCCAAACACGATCAGGTTCAGGAAAATCCGGTGCGCCATCGTATAAAAACATGGTCGCACCCAAAAGCAAAGTTCCGAACACCAGCCACGGCCCCATCATCCAGCCCATGTCGGTCATCCAAAACATCACATCGCTCGGACGGGCGTTGGCCGCGTCGAACGGATGCACGTCAGTGCCGAAGGCCATATCCTGTGCGGCCTTGATCGGAAAACCGCAATGCGTGTGAACTGCGCCCTTGGGCTTGCCGGTCGTGCCCGAAGTGTAGATGATCATCAACGGGTCTTCCGCCGATGTTTTTTCAGTGTCAGTTTGCGCATCCTGTTCCGCGACCAGTTCGTGCCACCAATGATCACGATATTTCATCATCGAGATTTCCTGACCGGTTCTTTTCAAGACGATCATGTGCTTCAAGGTCGGGACTTGTGCAGCGGCTTCATCGGCGACGGATTTCATCTCGACGGATCTGCCGCGCCTGAACGCGCCGTCAGCTGTGAACATGGCTTTTGCACCCGCATCGGCCAGACGGCTCGCGACCGCCCCCGCACCATATCCGCTAAAGAGCGGCAGGATGATCCCGCCGATTTTTGCAATTGCCAATAGCGCGATGACGATTTCCGGTGTCAGCGGCATGAACAGGCCAATCGCCTCGCCTTTGCCTAGTCCAAGTGAACGCAGCGCGTTGGCGCAGCGATTGACTTCCTGATAAAGTTCTTTATAGGTCAACGTTTTTGTCGCGCCTTCTTCACCTTCCCAGATCAGCGCATTGCGTCTTCGTTTATCAGTGGCCTGCCACTTGTCTACGCAGTTGTGGACGATATTCATTTTTCCCGCTACGCACCATTTCGGGAACTGGATACCCGCCGATAAATCCACGACATGCGAATAAGGTTTGTAAAATTCGATGCCGAGATATTCAATGACAGCATCCGTAAACCAGGCCACGTCTGATGTGGAGCGCTGCATCAGCTCGTCAAAATCTTTGATCTCATGTTTACGCATGAAGGCGGTTAAGTGTGCGCGCTCGATATATTCCGTCGTTGGCTTCCAGACGATCTCACCGCCAAAATCAAATGTGTCGGACATAAAAATCTCCTTGGGCGAATTACTTCCATTATACAGATGTGCAACGCGATTTGCCAATTGAAAAAACAGGGCTTCTTAAAGCCGGAGAATGAACCGCGAAGCCCGCAAAGAGCGCAAAGATTTCTTTTTTTCTTAGCGTACTTCGCGCTCTTTGCGGTAAAAAATGACGATGGTTGGAATTCCCCTTGGACTTTAAGAAAGCCCTGAATACTTCCCCTTGCAGATTCGCTTATCTTATGCTATTTTTATGCAACAAGGATAATATGCCAAATATTCAAAAGACAGCAATGATCATCGAAGACAAGCCGGGCGCCGCAGAACTATTCGCGGAAATGACGCGCGCCAGCGGCTTTAGAGTGACCAAGACCTACACCGCGCCTCAGCCATGACACTCCCGACCTCATCCTGCTGGATATCATGATGCCGGATGTTTCAGACATCGAGGTGCTTCGTTATATGCGCCGCGAACCGGGCCTGGAAAAGATTCCCGTTATTTTTGTTTCGGCCAAGAGTATGCCT
>JAJYOH010000387.1 GCA_021796315.1 Chloroflexota bacterium | reverse complement strand
GTAATCAGCGGAAGCGCCCGCAGCGCTGGTTAATTTCATGAAGGAATTCCAGAAGAAGAACGGGTAGAGACTTTCACCACAAAGGCACAGAGAACACAGAGTTTTAAAACAACGCGACCTCCGAGTTTGACTCGGAGGTCATTTATGCCATCTGCTATAAATTATGTTGATACTAGCCTGGCCCTACTCCACCGCCTGTGCAACCATCACAAGCCAAATGGCTTGATAAAACGGGAGAATTCCAGACCGAGAGAGAGCCGATCCTGGCTCGACCAAAGTGGGTAGTTAATGGAACAACTACAGCTGCCAACATCAGCACAACAGCTATCGAAATCGAGATTACATTTTTACGTATCATTGAGAATCTCCTTTTCTGAGAATAGTTGATAAGATTATACGTGCTTCAAGGTCGGGCAACAAGGCTTCCTATATATCGCTCGCTTTACTTACGAAATCAATTGAAAACAGGAAGTGATATTCGCTCAGTCAGTGAGATACGCGCTTCGCTCTATAATGCAATGACAGTTGACGGCGCGCAAGCGCTGGTCAATTTCATGAAGGAATTCCAGAAGAAGAACGGGTAAAAGATTTAATCACAACCCTGAAAGAACGCAGGGCTTAGGACACGAAATACATAAAAGTTTAAACGACGACCTCCGAGTTAAACTCGGAGGTCGTTTGATTCAGCAGACATATTTTTCAGATAATTATATTACTTGAAGGCTGGGATATTAATCAAATTTAAACTCAGCTTTGGCCTTTTGGATATCTGCAATGAGTTGTGTGACTTTCTGAAGAGCCTTTTCGTCCACTTCGTTCCCTTCCATGCTGCTATCGCCAGAAGTAAAAATGTTCAGCGTGTGCTTTCCTTTTTTATCCGTTTTCAGTTGGATCTTGTCGATCAAACTAATATGGATGCGATTGCTTTCAATGTCCTGAAAAATCTCGAGGACAGCACCGTCAAATGTTAAGACCATCGGAAAGCCATCGGCAGGTTTGATCGTAACCATCTTTCATCTCCTTATAAAACTTCATTATCCAATTTGTGCGTTCCATTTTTGCTCCGGTTTGACTCGAAGGTCGTTTGATTATTTAGGTGGAGATAATTTTGTGACAAAGCCAAAATCATGGTTGGACAGCCACCATCAGACGTTCACGCGTCGCGGCAAAACTGAGACTGGCAAGAATATCTTCTTTCGTCGAATACACGGCTTGCCGCCGCGTTTTTCGGATTCGATGGTAATAATGTCTTTGATTGCATGAGACACACTCCAATCCAGCACCAACATTTTGGTCGCTTGACTACTATTTTACACTATCCCCCCGAATGATGGTTGACGGCTCGCAGGCACTGGTCAATTTCATTCATGAAGGAATTCCAGAAGAAGGACGGGCACTGCTTAGCCACAGGTATCGTAGAGTATTACGCGGACTTCGCAGATTATTAGACTTCGGAGGTTTTGAAAACCTCCGAAGTCTTTTTATTATGAGCAGATCGGGAACTATATGAACCTTTTCACAAAGTCAGTATACTGATTTGATTAATCAGTACCACTGATTCAAGTAACCAGCCTTATTGATTCGTTCATCGTCGGAAAGCGTTGATGCTGATTTCGGAGGTCTTGAAGACCTCCGAAGTTTTTTTGAATGAAAGAACCCCGCCGTAAGCGGACGGGGTATCTGTCCGCTAAAATCACAGGTCACTTACAACCTTCTTCTTACGCCGCAGAGCGGCGGGGTATTAGACCCGTGAAGGAATAAAACGTGACCTCCGAGTTCGACTCGGAGGTCATTTGATTGTTGAATATCAAGAGAATTGTTATATGTTTTATAGGATTTTTCTGTTCATTCAAAAGAAAAGTTATACTTGCTTCAATTTTATGACAGATCGCAATATGATTACAAAAAGAATTAAATATAGTAGTAGGCTTGAAACTTGCAATTGGTAGCTGAAATTTCCATAGTAATCAAAGATTACCGGGAAACACAAATAAGTTGCAAGGTTATATACAATTATAAGCCAGACAGTTTTTTTGTTTTTCGCCGAAATTATCAAAAAAGGCAACAACCATAAAAACCATTGGGGAGACCATATTCTCGAGAAAAGTACAAATAGACCCACTACAACAATACAATAATGAATCAATGTGTCTAAAGAATCAAGTTTTATAAAAAAAATCAAAATTGGCCCGGATACTTGTAAAACGAAAAAGAACAGAAAAAAATAGAGTATGTTTATCTGAACACCCAATAAGTTGCGTATTAAGTTATCTATCAGTCCTGGAAGAGCTGCAAAATCCATGCTTCTTCCCGTGTGAAATTGATAAGGCGTCAGAAGAGTTTCAAAACCACCATATAAATAGGATACCAAGACGATTATGCTGCTCGTCGCAGCAAAAACAACGATCATTTTCCATTGAAACTTCGATTCGAGTGTTTTTGCATACATAAAAAAGCCCGGAAATAATAATATAGGATACCATTTTGTAAATGTGGCTATTGCCAAAATAATGGAAACTATTATCCATTGTCTCTTGGTTGTGGCATTGTACGCAAGCAAACACAAATAAGCAGGCAGAATATCAAAACGGTTATAGGTGAAATATAAAGTTGGAGGCAGTAATACAAGAAATGCGTAACTACTAAGACCTGGTGGCATCAATTTCGATAAGACGTTAAAAACCAAAAACAAAACGAATAACATTTCCAACGAAAAAAAAGCAATAAATACTGCAAGTTGCATATTAGTATCAAACCACATGGAAGTTAGATGATCGATACCAAATAGCAAGGTCGGAATTTGAGGGTATTCACTGAGAGGAATGGTGCCATCAATAAACCATTTTCCTCTTTGGAAATAATCATTACGATCATAAGTGTCAGAAAGCAATCGTCCTGTTTTGTCTTTAAAAATAGAAGGAACAATCGTCATGATAGCCCAAGCCACTAACAAGATTATCATGACGATGATTTTACTTCTGTTGTTGTTTAGGAAATATTTGTTTATCGTTCTACCAATCATCAATAATCTCCAATTGTTCATCAAATTAGGGATTGATATTGTGGAGAAACGAAGATCAAAACTGCGATAGAGAGTGTCGCAGCATCAGTCCACGCCTTATTTGAGAAATTATACGCCTGCCATCTTCCAAAAACAACTCCTCCATTACATCCAACTTACAAAACGGACTCAAAAATGGGAACTGGTTATAATTGCGCCCATGGAATTTTTCTTCCCCGAAGACAACCTGCAACGAGCAACTCCCGCCGAGACGCACATCACATCCCTGACCGCCGAACCTTATCCTGACAATGAGCGCGTACACGTCAACATCGAGATCACTCCTTTTCAAACGCGACCGCACATCGAAGTAGTGATGACCGACTCGCATGGTGATGAAGTCGCCACAACCAGTTTCATCGAGCCGATGTCGTGGAAATTGGAATTCACCATGCACCTGCGCGGCGCGGATCAAAGCCCGTTCACCATCGAAGCGAAATTATTCTATCCCGATGGTCCGCAGGCCGAGCCGGTCTCGTGCGTTTTTGAAGTCCAAGCCACAAACTGACATGTCTTACACTTCCCATTCTCGCGCGGCAACGCAATTGTCGCTTACGATTCTGATCGCCGCGTCCGTTCTGCTGGGTTGCACACAAAACACGGTTGAAACATCCACGCCAATCAGCGCGACCGAAACGCAAACATCAACGCCCCCGCCCATTCCGCTGACAGATCAAAAGGATGTAATGATCCTGTCCATCGAAGAGAATGGCCTGGCCCATCTCTTCGCCTACATCCCCGGCAAATTGGGCCTCACCCGCCTCACGTCCGGGAATTGGAGCGACATCACACCCTCCATGAGTCCGGATGGAAAACACGTCGCGTTCGCATCCAATCGCAATGGCTTTTGGGACATCTACACTTTGGATCTGCCAAGCGGACAAATCACGCAACTGACGAACACACCTGAATACGATTCATCGCCAACCTTTTCGCCCGACCTGGCCTGGGTCGCGTACGACTCATATCAAAACGGCAACCTTGAGATTGTGATCCGCTCGTTGACCAACCCTGATCAGAAGCCGGTCAACCTGACGGGCAACGATGCGGCGGATTATTCTCCGGCCTGGGCGCCGAACGGACGACAGATCGCCTTCGTCTCGAACCGCGACGGCAATCCGGATATCTGGCTCGCAGATTTAAACAAAACCGAAAACCGCTTCACCAATTTAAGCAACTCGCCGCAGGCCGTCGAAGCTCATCCGGTTTGGAACAAGGATGGAAGCAGATTGGCCTGGGCATCCAATTCGCAGGGTCAGGATTACAGCGGCATTTATATTTGGGACGCCTCGCATCCCGACCACACCGCGACCTGGGCCGGCAACGGAGACTGGCCTGCGTGGAACACTCAAGGCGATGAGATCGTGGCGGCGGTCAATGCGCCCAACCAGCAATTGCTGACTGCTTACACTTTGCAAGGCCAGCCTTTACTTTTGCCCACACCTCTTCCCGGACATTTACGCGGGTTGCTGTGGCCGAACATTTCCCTGCCGAATCCGCTTCCGCAGGTTTATCAGCAAGCCGCCGAGCAAACGCCGCAGGCATTATGGTCGCCGGTTGTCACGCCTGCTGCGAGCATACCAAATCAAAGATGGTACGTCGTCCCGTTGGATAAAGTACAGGCGCCTTATCCCGAACTCCACGATCTCGTCAATGAATCGTTCAATGCGTTACGCGCGCGCGTCATCAAGGAAGC
Source organism: Chloroflexota bacterium (assembly GCA_021796315.1). The sequence continues at coordinate 1,251 of JAJYOH010000387.1, read as the reverse complement.
TGGTTGGGATGCGCTCGCCAGCCTTGAAAATGCTTTTGTGCCGCTGACCACTTCTCTTGATCCCGGCCTCGGCGATGACTGGCTTTACACAGGCCGCGCCTTTGCCATCAATTCGCTGATGGTCAACGCGGGTTGGATGGCCGTCGTGCGTGAAGATGTTGGTCCGCAAACTTATTGGCGGCTTTATCTGCGCGCGCAAAATCAGGACGGCTCACAAGGCGAGCCGATCCATACATCGACCTGGGATTTGAACGCGCGTTATGAATTGAATCCCAAAACTTATGAAGCGGGCGGCCAGTATGCGCCCGCCCCATCCGGTTATTGGATCGACTTCACATCGCTGGCCGCGGCTTATAACTGGGAACGTCTGCCCGCGCTGCCCAACTGGCATAACTTTTACGCGGGCGCACGCTTCACTGAATTTGCATTGACCGGTGGACTCGACTGGTACTCAGCCATGCTCGAACTTTATCCGCCTGATGCGCTTCTCACTCCGACCCCGCTCCTGCCGCCGACTTCCACGCCGACTCGCACGCCGATCCCGACCTCCACACACGGGCCCACGCGCACGCCGCGCGCAACGTTCGCCCCAAGCAACACACCGACTCCGAGTAACACGCCGACGCCCAGCAACACACCGTTGTCTACATCCACGCCGCCGACGATCATTCCAACTTTTAAACCGTGAAAAAAATTCTGCGTCATTCCCCAAAGGGGACACTGTGCAAGGGGCGATTTTCCCCGAAGCAATCTCTCACTTTGATTCTCATTGTTTCCATTTTTCTAAATGGATGCAGTGTGTTTAGCGTAAGCCCCACGCCGGTGGTCGCCGGTTTAACGGAAGCCGCTTCCGGGTCCGCGAACGAGGCGACGCCCACGCTTGAACCTTTCCGCTTCGATCTGCCAACACCCGGCGCACCTCCCGTTTCCGGTTGGCGTCCGCCTCTGTATCCCGTACCGTGGGCGCTTTCACCTTACGATCATTTTTATTTCACCCGCCCCATCGCCGCTGACCAGGTCAACTGGCCGCTGGCTGATTATCGTTACGGTGCAATCTTCACGCCGCCATACATTCACACCGGCGTTGACATCGATGCGCCTCAAGGCACGCCGATTCTTGCGGCTGGGCCCGGCACAATTGTTTGGGCAGACTGGGGACTATTGCTCGAATCTCCCGGCGATCACAGCGACCCTTACGGACAGGCTGTAGTAATCCGCATGGACTTTGGCTATAAAGGCCAGCAGTTGTTT
>JAJYOH010000386.1 GCA_021796315.1 Chloroflexota bacterium | reverse complement strand
GGCAGGCCGAAGCCCATCCCTTCGAGATAGACGATCCCGAAACCCTCATAGTTGGATGGTACAACGAGAAGGTGGGATTGTTTGAGTATTTCAATCAGTGATTTGTTATCTAGAACGCCGTGGAAATGGACGGAGAACGAAAGACCGTATGCCGTGACTTGCTCCATTATGGACTGCGCATAGGCGGGTTGAGATGTCAATGATCCAACCACATCTAGCCTAAAGTCTAAGGTTGGAGGTCTCAATGCTTCGAGCAGCGTATGCAACCCTTTCCGATGAGTCAAATTCCCAAGAAATAGGATCCTCAGTGTGGGATTTTTTGCCCTCTCGATAATTTCATTTTCTGAAACCATCTCCCCGAATTGATCAGTCGGCGGATTGGCAACGATGGATTCCTTTTCATTGACCATTAATCCATTGACCGCCCTCTTTGTCGTTTGTGAGTTGAAAATAAATCCATCCACGCTTTGCAGATATTTTTTCTCGATGAGGCGATAAAAAATATTTTGCCATGTTGGCCGTAGTTCGGAGCACCGCAAATGATGGACAAGACTCAAAACAGGGTACGGATGCTGTCCACGATTTGCGCCGATGAGCGAAGGGTGATTGAGCTCATCTTGAATAAGAATGTCATATTTTTGGAGTTGGGCAGCTTGCTGTCCGGTGCGGGAGCGAGCTCCCGGACTCCACATGCGAAACCAAAAATTGTCCGTGAGGTGCGCGGCGTAGTTGCGCCAGGGCAATGAAATGATTTCTACAGCGTCTCCCTTTGCGCGCAGATATTCGACCAGCTTGCGATCATACAAATATCCGCCGCTTACAGTGTCGAGCGAGCCGTAAATGACGAGACCGATTTTCATTAAGGTCCAAAGTTTGAAGGCTGGCAGGATTGCAAGTTAACTTTCCAACTTTTCAACCTTCCAACCTTTGAACCGTATATGCTGCCCATACACTTTCGTTTTCCCACAGGACGACTTTGAGCGTGCATATATTTTCTGCTTTGATCTTTTCGTTCAGCGAAGCTGCCAGAATCCGCGAGAAATGCTCAATGCTCGGATTCAGCCCGGTGAATTCTGGTTTTTCGTTTAGCATCTGATCGCGATAATAACCAATGATTTCGTCGAGATGTTTTTCAACATCCACAATATCACACAAATAGCCGTGCTGGTCGAGTTGCTCCCCTTTGAGGCGCAGTTCAAGAATGTAATGATGTGAATTGGGGAAATTCTCAGAGCCCCAATCCCCGCCGATCAAAAAGTGACGGGCAATAAAATCACGGCGGACGGCGAGAGTGTACATTTCAGTTCTCCGGTTTCAAGTGTCAGGTTTCAGGTGTAATTGAAGATAATTTGAATCGTCTCTTGTGGATTTTTATCAACCAAATCGTAAGCCTTACTGGCTTCTTCGATGGGGAAGCGGTGCGTGATCCACTTCTCGGGTTTGATTCTTTCCAAAGCTTTCCAAGCCACGTCGAAGCGACGCGACTTGTCCCAGCGCGCGGACAACTCTGGTGCGATGGTGCTGACTTGTGATGAGATCAATTTGATGCGCGAATGGTGAAAGCTGTGGCCCAAATCAATGGGCGCACATTTCTCTCCATACCACGAGCCGATGACGATGCGTCCTGAAAAGCGAGTCAGCGCAATGGCATCATCGAGCGCGGAGGGGGAGCCGCTCAGTTCGAGAGTCAAGTCTGCGCCGCCGCTGAGATGTTTTTTGGCTTGTCCATGAAAATCGGATTGACCGGGATCGAGCTTTATAACCTTTGACTTTTGACCTTCGACTTTCAACGCATTTCGCCGCAGTTCATAACAATCTGCTGCAATCAAACATTCAAGCGGAAATTCACTGAGCAGAGAAGTTGTCAGCAAACCAATTACACCCTGACCTAAAACCAAAACGCGCTCACCGAGAATCGGCGCGGCATCCTGAACCACATTCACGGCGGTTTCCATGTTCGGAAGGAAGCAGGCGGTTTCAGGTGAAATGTTCTCGGGGATCGGGATCAGGCAATCGGTGGTGGTGACGAAGTGAGAGACGTGGGGTTGGAAGGAAAAAATTAAACGGCCAGCCCATTTCGGGTCCACGCGAGAGCCGATCTCGATCACGTGTCCGGCACAGGCGTAGCCGTAAGCAGTCGGATAATGAAGCCCGCTGCTGATCGCGTCAACTGAATTTATTTCGCGCGGGAATTGTCCGCGATAGACGAGCATCTCCGTGCCCGCGCTGATGGCTGAACAGATCGTCTCAACCAGAATATCGTCCGCGCTGAGAGCAGGCAGAGACTCCTGACGGAGTTCCACCTGTCGCGGCGCGGTAAAAGTCACGGTGTTACTAAATTTCATGAACCCATTTTACCCCCTCGACAAAAATTATTGCGGCTTGTCTGACCACAAAGCCCAAAGCAGAATGACCTCTGTAATCTTGGCTGGGATGCCGTAAATTGAGTCATAACCAAAGAAGGGCTGGCCGTCCCGAATGACGCTAAAGCCGACCCAAATGACCAGCCACGCAAGGATGGTCAGGATGGCGTAACCGAATAAAACCTGCCAGACCAATTTGTGACGGTCTTGAAAAAACCTGATCGGTAAAAAGTAAGCGCCCAGTAATCCCAGATATCCCAGTCCGTTCAACGTGAACAGTACATCGGGCGATTGAGGGAACAGGACTTTGTCGAAAGCCGCGCTGATGTGAAGAATGGCGGTGACAAGCGTTGCGAGGATAATGATGATTTGTTTTGTATTAAGTTTCATGGCTGTCTCCTTTTGGGTCAAGATGGAATCAATCGTTTCTATCTTACTTGCCAAAGCCGTGTCCCGCAAGAATTAATCCCAGGCCGCCGATGAAGATGTCGCGCCCGCGCGTGAGTAAAGCCAGGCTGAGGGCAGTCGCCGCGCTGAAGCCGAATTTTCCAAGCGTGAAAACCTGGCTGGCTTCGAACGCGCCGAGTCCGCCGGGCAACGGCATCAGCAACGAGATCCAGCCCATCATCCAGCCCGCGATCATTTTCCAAAAAGGCAGGTGAATGCTCAGAAAGGAGGCCATCAACGCGTAATCCACCAACATGCCCGTGCCACCCATCAACGAAAAGACCAACGCGATGATGAGTCGGCGCGGATGCCGCTGGCAAAATGTTCCGGCCATCCATTCGGCGGCACGCAAAAAGCGGACGGGCTTTGAATTTTTTGGAATGAAGGGCATGGCGCGCACGAGACTTGTCAATGGATGGCGGCGATTGTAGAGCAGGATGAGATGGATGGGCGGCCACAGGATGAAGAATGCCAGGCCGATCAGACTGCCCGTGAACTGGACTCCGCTTTCGATCAGGACTCCAGCCTGAAGAATGGCCGTCAACCCGACAGCCAGCAGAAAGAAGTCCACCATTAATTCGAGCAGTTTATCCATCAACACGGACGCGGTGGCGCGCGTATACGTCAGGCCGTATTGTCTTTGCAAAGCCAATACTTGCAAAGGTTCTCCGCCAACCTGCGGTCCCAGCGTGAAATAACTGACTCCGAAAACCGAGACGCGCACGCCAAGAAGTGGAAAGTATGGCACGTGTTTATGTTCAGACTGAATGATGATCCACCAGCGCAGGGTGGCGAGGATATAAAAGAATGCATTGAGAATCAAGAGGACGATAATTTGCCATGCTCGCAATTGACTGATGGCCGCCCAGATTTCCGTCAGCGGCGCTTTGCGAAGCACCCACCACAACAGCAAAACTAAAACAAGATAAACCGCGAAGTTGCGAAGAATGCGAAGGATTTTATTTCTTCGTGTCTGTACGGTGGAATCATCAGAGCGCGGATTCATCTTTACCTTCGGGCGGATTCTCGATCAACTGCTTCATCTCTTTCAACACAGCCTGATGAATAACCTGCGTGTCGTTTGTTCCAAGTTCTTTGACCGTGATCGGATTTCCTATCTGCACCGTCACCGTGACAGGCCTGGCGTTGAATACAACCATCGCCAGTAATTGTAAGGCCGCGGCCAGTTTTTCCCTTTCTTCTTTTATCTTTTTGAGCTTGACGATTGGATGATGCGCGGTCTTGTCCCAGATCACGCCGCGCACCAGCACCGGCAAAATGGCAGTTTCCGGCGCGAGGCGGATGAAGATGCCGGCACTGTCAGTCCAACCTTTGAGCGAGTCAATTGCGCCGGGATAAACATCGGGGTCGGGTTCGATATGACCGGCGGGAAAGGTCAATGCCGCGCCGCCCGCACGCAGATGTCCGCTGACGTGGCGGACGAGATTTACTCGTTCGTGCGGATTGTCGGTGACATACAAGAGTTGCCTGCTGATGTTGGATAAGGATAAAAGAAAGGGCCGATTCAAGGCAATGATCTTCAAGTCCGCGCGGTTCAAGGCCGCGCAGAGCGCGAGCGTATCAGTCATACCGGGATGATTGGATAAGGCCAGGAAAGCGGAAGCAGGTATTCGGTTCGCGTCAAAGATGCGAATGCCGCGCACATAACACCGCAAAGACAAACGCGCCGCATCCGCCAGTCCACGCGCGCCGACGGCGTTGTCAAAGTCCAGCATTTGTTTGGAGAATTTTTTGGCGGCGGGGAAAAAGGTGCGGCGCAATGCCCCCGATAAAATTCGATGATCCTGCCAGCCGAATGAAGCGACAAGATCATCGAGATTGATCTGCGTGAGAGTTTCAATAGGATTCACTCAGGGCTTTACTCAGGTTCCAACGTGAATTGCAGCGGATAGCTTTGCATCGCGGCGGCGAAGTGCGCCTTGTTGATTCTTTTTTTGGCTTCGGCTTTTGGCAAAGTCTGCACATAAGCCGTGCCTTTCAAGTGCGCGGTGTACATGATGTATGCCGCGTTCGCATCTGGCATCAAAAAGATGGTGGTCAAAATATGGGTCACGAAGTCCATCGGCGTGATGTTGTCGTTGTGAATGATGACTCGGTAGAGCGGTCCCTCGCTGGTTTCCGCCTGCGCGTCTTCGTGAATTCGTGGAATGGGCTGTGTTTTCGGATCCATTGCTAAGCTGGTGCTGTCAGTTGATTCATTTCTTCATCAGTGAGAACAATGTCCGCCGCCGCCAGATTTTCTTGTTGATGTCCTGGATCGAACGACATGGGAATCGTGATGACGCGCGGATGACATACCAGCCACGCCAGCGCGATCTGATACGGCGTGGCATTGTGCGCTTCGGCTACGGACCGAAGGGCGGGTGAGGCTTTCAATCGGCCTACATCCATCGGAGAATAGGCCGTGATCAGAATGTCATTTGCCTGACAGTATTTGAGCATGCCGTTCTTGACGTATGAACGATGAGACAGGCTGTAAGGAACCTGATTGGCAATGATGGGCGTCTCGGAATGAGACTGCGATTCTTTGAGAAGTTTCAAGCTGAAGTTACTGACGCCGAGATGTCGCACCTTGCCATCCCTGACCAGATTATTGAGGGCGCGAAACGTGTCAGCCAGTTTCATGCCGATCATGGGCCAGTGGATAAGATAAAGATCGAGATAGTCCGTGCCCAGGCGGCGCAGACTGGCTTGACAGGCTTTCAACACATCTTCATAATGCAAGTGGGTTGGCAGGACTTTGGATGTGATGAACAGGTTCCCGCGTTTCGCGGCTGTTTCCCGGAAGGCGCGTCCGAGTAGTTCTTCAGCGTGACCGTTGCCGTACATCTCGGCTGTGTCGAAGTGAGTATAGCCAAGTTCGAGCGCGGAGCGCAATGCGGCCAGGCGGCTGTCATCCCGCGAATGGTCGGCAAATATGCTGCCACCGAGATTGGCTGTCCCGAAGCCGATCTTGGGGAGAGTGAGGTTGCAGACGGATTCATATCTCATACTGTGGATTATAGCATTATGAAAAGTAGACCTGCCTCTCTCATCGAGACGGGTCTGGTTATCAACTGCAAACTGATTACTGCTCACTGAAAACTGATCTTACGCGGGCGCTTTATCCCATTCTTTTTGGGCGTGGTCGTATCCGCGCTTTAGGGCTTCATAATTCTTGGGCAACAGGTGTTTATGCCTGGCGG
>JAJYOH010000022.1 GCA_021796315.1 Chloroflexota bacterium | reverse complement strand
ATTGCCACCGGCATTCTAAATAGCGTCAAAGGTCTTACAAATATCGGCGTCAACAGCGCCCTGACCTTTGCAACCCAAACCCTGCCCGACGGAAATTACGGCACGTTTCTAACCAATCATGATCAGGATCGCGTGATGAGCGTTTTGGGCGGCGATGCCAACAAGGCAAAACTCGCAGCATTCTTGATGCTGACTTCACCCGGCACCCCGTTTATTTATTACGGCGAAGAGATCGGAATGCAAGGCGAAAAACCCGATGAAGACATTCGCCGCCCGATGCAATGGGACAATACTGCCGACGCCGGGTTCACAACTGGAACTCCGTGGCGCGCACCCGCCGATGATTTTGCAACGGTCAATGTCGCCGCTCAAATCAACGACCCGAATTCGCTGCTGTCTTTCTATCGCGATCTGATCTCCATCCGCAAACAAAACTCCGCTCTCCGCACCGGAAAAATTATTTTGCTGGATACTGGCAACGCCGGTATCTACGCCAGCATCCGAACAGACGGGAATGGATCATTTCTGGTATTGGCTAATTTAAAAAACGAGCGGATCAAAGATTACAATCTGACGCTAAAAAGCTCGGCGCTTGCAGAAGGAACATATTCGCTTGCGCCGCTTTACGGTCCAGGTAATTTCGGATCCCTTCAAATAAACGCCGGTGGAACATTCAGCGCGTACCAGCCATTGGCGGAAATCCCGCCTTACGGAATGTACATTCTACAAATCAACCCTGCAAAATAAAGTAGAATTCTCCCGCCATCAGGAACGAACATTAATATTTTTATTAAGAGGCCTCTAATTATGCACACCCCTAAATGGGCATCGGACGCGATTTTCTATCAAATCTTTCCCGACCGTTTTGCCAAATCAGAGCATGTCCCAACGAACGGACTCCCTTTTGAGCCATGGGACTCCGCCCCAACTCATCACGGCTTCAAAGGCGGAAACCTGCGCGGCGCCACCGAACATCTCGACTATCTCAAAGACCTCGGCGTCAATGCCATCTACTTCACCCCGGTATTTGCATCGGCTTCAAACCATCGTTACCACACTTATGATTACTACAACGTTGACCCAATTCTCGGCGGCAATGAAGCCCTGGACGAATTGTTAAACAAAGCCCATAAAAAGAATATGTATGTGATCCTCGATGGCGTCTTCAATCATGCCAGCCGCGGTCTTTGGCAATTCCATCATGTACTTGAAACTGGGGCGGCCTCACCCTATAAAGATTGGTTCCACTTCGACCCTGATCGTTTAAATGGAAAACGGCACTGGGGCGCATATCCTTCCCCCCATGAACAACATCAAATTCAACAGGAAGGGAGTTTAAAGGCCATCGGCTATCAAGGCTGGTGGAATCTTCCTGCGCTCCCAAAATTCAATACAAGCACACCCGCCGTGCGTGAATTCATTTTCGACGTTGCTGAACATTGGATCAAGTTCGGCATCGACGGCTGGCGATTGGATGTGCCCGGCGAAATTGACGATGACTCTTTTTGGCGGGAATTCCGCCGCCGTGTGCGTGCCATCAATCCAGAAGCCTACATCGTTGGCGAAATCTGGCAGGACGCCCGCCGCTGGCTTCAAGGCGATCAGTTCGATGCCGCCATGAATTATCTCGTTACCAGCGCCTGCTTGAGTTTCTTCACCGGCAGGCATCTCGATATAAATGTCGCGCATGAAGCAGGCGGATTCAGGGACAGCGTTCACCCGATTGATGTCCATCAATTTGCAGATCGCATCGATTCGATTCTGGAAATGTATCATCCCGACGTGACGCGTGTCCAATTAAATTTATTGGATAGTCACGACACGCCTCGTTTCCTGACCTGTGCCGGAGGCGACCTCCCCAGCCTTAAACTGGCCCTGACGTTTATCTTCACCTACCCTGGCGCCCCGTGTATTTTCTACGGCGACGAGATCGGCCTCGATGGGCGTCATGACCCCGAATGCCGCAAATCCTTTCCGTGGGACGAATCAAAATGGAATCACAAACTGCGTGATTTCGTCAAAGAGTTGATCGTTCTTCGCAAGTCTCATGATGTTTTACGTTGGGGAAAATACGAGCGACTTTATTCCAGCGAGGGGGTTTATATATTCAAGCGTTCTTCAGCCGAAGAGTCGATCATCGTTGCGTTGAACGCGGCCGAAGAGACGCGCTCGTTTGAGGTCAGCGCAGCCGATTTGGGTCGAGGCAGGAAGCGGATTCTTTTCGGGCAGGCCGACATCCAAAAAGAAGATAACTTCCTGCGCGTGACCGTCCCGCCGCGTTCGGGAATCGTATTGAAGTAATCCACAAAAAATATCACGTCATTGCGAGCTGCTGTTCCTCGCAGCGAAGCAATCCCCACCGCAAATTGGGAGATTGCTTCGGAAAAAAACACCCTCGCAAAGACGTGAAGAAATATAGCTTAGCCCGTCATCTTTATCCCCAGACTGCTTTCACAAGTTCCGGCAGGATTTCGCCCGATTTGCCTTGAAGAAAATAATCAGCTTTTGGCGTAAGTGACGTTGGCTCGGTGTTGATCTCGACCACAACCGCGCCGCGATTGTGCGCGGCATATGCCAGCGTCGCCGCCGGTTGCACGACTCCCGATGTGCCAACCGAGAAGAATACATCGCAAGTTCGCGCAGCTTCGACAGCCAATTCCAATTCAGCGCGCGGCAAGGGTTCGCCAAACCAAACCACGTGCGGACGAAGCAATCCATTGCACACCACACAATGCGGGACATCCAATCCATCGTCATTCCACTCTTCAGCAAATTGTCCGCACTCTGAACAACGAACTCTTTGAATATTACCGTGCAATTCGATCACTTGCGGGCTGCCCGCCATTCGATGCAAGCCATCTACATTTTGCGTGATCAAGGTAAAGAGGGAAATATGCTTTGCGAATTCAACCAAAGCATAATGGCCTGCATTAGGCCGTACCGCTTTGACCGCTTCGCGCCGCCACGCATACCAATCCCAAACAAGTTTCGGATCTCGCCTGAAAGCTTCGGGCGATGCCAAATCTTCAGGCTTGTGCTGCGCCCAGAGTCCGGTCTGCGCGTCGCGAAAAGTGCGGAGTCCGCTCTCTTGCGAGACTCCTGCCCCGGTCAGTGCGGCGACGTGAGACACAGCAGGAAGGAGAGAGATCAAATCAGATGGATAATCGATAGTCATAATTTTTGGCACGATTATAGTACTTCAAGAGCATATCAAATTCTTTTTCATTGCACTAATATAACAGCATGTAGTTCGAACAATTCTTTTTTCAACCAGAGGAGATGTCACATGAAATATCGTTTGTACGCACTGTTTACGTTCTTTATTGTCACCGGCCTGGTGCTCAGTGGATGCGCTCTAGAGCATCATGGCCGTTTTGCAATAACCACCCCGCACGTCAACGACACGTTTTTGCCAACAGACCATATCACGATTACATTACACAGATATTCATCCATAGATCCATATCATTACTTTCGATATCAAATTCGTGATAATGGCAATGTGGTAAGGGCTGACGAAGCAAGGGGCGAGATGAGCGAAATTCTATATATTCTTAATGGCGATAGCAATGGCGTCCACCTGATTGATGCTCGGGCACAAGCCTTTGACACAGCCAACTCTCATAGTGATTGGTATCCGGCCACTTCGGTATGTATCTATGTAGGAGGAAATCCGCCGGCTAATTTTACCTGTAACCAATATGCCTGGCCTCAAAATCTCGAATTCGCAACTACGACATCTACGCCTGCCATATTGACCATTGTAACTGAAACCCCAGTCGTGACCCCGCTCATCATCATACGGCCCGAAAACAATAATAACAACGGCGGCAATGGCGGCAATGGCGGCCCAGGCGGCGGTACGGGCTGCGGAGCCTATGGAGACCAGGCCAGTTGCGACTTGGCCGGATGTTCGTGGAATGGTTCTTCCTGCACAGTAAGTCCGTAAAGTTATCGATTATCAAACTCAACAACAAGTAAAAAAATAAGGCGTCCAGCCTACCGATAAGCTGGACGCCTTCGCATGAATTAGTAAAATTCGCGAACGAGGCTGGCCCGACCAATTACAAGGTCGTCATTTACACGGGGAATAGGCAATATTATTCAACACAACTTCGGTACGGCCAATTGAGACTTTGTTCCTGTCGAGCGCAACAAATTGATATTGCACCCATGCCTGTGTAACCGCTCGATAGCCCGGAACATTTTCCGCAGTCAGCGTGTACGTAAAGGTTCCCTTACCATCACTATCCATTATTGCCCCGGACCCCCAATGGAAAGCCGCATAAGGATATTCTCTATCTTGCAAACGAAGGAAAAGCAAAACAAAATGAGTGCGGACAATATCAGACGGCCTGGCAATGACCTGGATTTTATTCGGCGGGCACACGCCCCAATGCAGAACATTTCCACTCATCGAATAACTGGAAAAGCCGCTGACCCCGGGCGTAAGCGCATTGACCGAGGTGATACCCTGACCCGCTGTCCAAAGCGTGCTGGTCGGGGCTGGCGTATCTGAGGGCAGTGCGGTAGGCCCGGAGTAAAGTAATGTCGGCGTAGTGGTAAAAGTCGGCGTAGGTTGGGTTGGCGTGATGGTCGGAGTGCTGGTGGATGTAACGTAAACCGTTTCCGTTGGAATTGCAGTCGGCGGAAGCGGAGTAGGCGTTCCGGGAAGCAGGCTTGTAATATCAGAGACCGAACAAGCCGATAAAGCCAATCCAAGCATAAAAATCAAAACCGCTTTTCGCATAAGTCACCTCGTTGCCTATATTTTACTTCATCTAACTCAATGATATAATTTGCAAGCGCGTAATAAGAGGAGCTTCGCGAATGATCATCAACCTGTAGCCAATCAAGTTTTTCAGGGCGCTGCCCGCTGTGACTTTGATTCCAGCCGAGGGTTTGCCCTCGGTTTTTGTTTTAAGTCCCCTTCAGGGGATAACTACAGGATAGATCATTATGCTTACTGCTCATCAAATTCAAAAAACGTACGGCATCCAAACCGTTTTACAAAACATCAACTTCAGCATCAGCGCGGGCGAACGCATCGGCCTCATTGGGCCGAACGGCTGCGGCAAGACCACGCTCATGCGCATCCTCGCCAAAATCGAAACGCCAGATTACGGGATGGTCGCTTCGACGCGCCCCAACTTAAGGATTGGGTATCTCGCCCAGGGCACGGACTTCGCGCCCGGGCAGACGCTTCGCTCCGCCCTCGAGCTGGATTCCATTAAACCGGAGCAGCTCGAAGCTGAGATCGCGTCCCTCGCTTCAGCCTTATCGTCCAACCCAAACGACTCAACTCTTCAAACCAAATACGACTCCGCCCTCGCACGTCTTTCTTCTTTCCACTTTCCACTTTCCAGCATTCTCGCACCGCTCGAATTAAGCGACATCTCACTTGAAACCCCCATCTCCCATCTCAGCGGCGGCCAAAAGACTCGTCTCATGCTGGCGCGTGTTTTGATTCAAGAACCGAATTTGTTGTTGCTTGATGAACCAACCAACCATCTCGACATCCAAATGCTGGAATGGCTCGAGAGTTGGCTAAACTCATTTGACGGCGCCGCGCTCATCGTCTCGCATGACCGCGCATTTTTGGACAATACCGTCAACCGCATCCTTGAATTGAATCCAGAAACGCATACCATCCGCGCATACGCCGGGAATTACGCGATGTATCTCGAACAATTCGTGAACGAGCACGAAAAACAACAAGCGGCTTACGCCGATCAAGTGGACAAAATTCGCCGCATGAAACAGGACATAGCACGCACAAAGGAACAATCACGCCGCGTGGAAATAACCACCACACCGCGCCAGCCCGGTGTGCGCAGAATTGCAAAAAAGGTTGCGAAGAAAGCATTATCGCGCGAGAAAAAGCTGAACCGGTATTTGGATTCGGATGAGCGCGTGCAAAAGCCGAAGGAAAGCTGGCAGATCAAATTGGATTTTGAAACGCCCGCGCATCAATCCAAAAATGTTTTGACAACAGAAAATTTATCGGTTGGGTATTTCACAACCTCTCCCCTGCTGATGAATCTAAATCTCCACATCCGCGCGGGACAGCGCATCGCGCTGACCGGCGCAAACGGTTCTGGAAAGACCACGTTCATTCGCACGATTGCAGGCAAACTCGAGCCATTGACCGGGACTCTTAAACTTGGCACGTCCGTCAAACTGGGATACATGGCGCAGGAACAGGAATTACTCGATCCAAATTTGAGCGCCTTGCAAATCATTCAAGGCGCTGCGCCTTTCAATGAAACCGAAGCGCGCAACTTCCTTCATTATTTTCTCTTTGAAGACGATGACCCTCTGCGCCCCACTCGCGAACTTTCCTTCGGCGAACGTACCCGCCTGCAGCTCGGTCTGCTGGTGGCACAGGGTTGCACATTTCTTCTGCTCGATGAACCCATCAACCACCTCGACATTCCGTCGCGGGCGCGCTTTGAACAGGCGCTCGATAATTTCAAAGGGACGATTTTAGCCGTTGTACATGACCGATATTTCATCGAACGATTCGCATCGGATGTTTGGACGGTGAAAGATGGAAGGATTCAGAAATCATGAATCAACCTTTTACGCCTTTTCCCGATGTCAACGAAATATTGAACGTGTTACTTGCCAACACAAAGAAGGTTTTGGAAGATCAATTTGTTGGCATGTATCTTTATGGCTCGCTTTCCAGCGGCGACTTCAACCATGAAACCAGCGACATAGATTTTCTGGTTGTGACAAAGGATTTACTTTCGGATAAAACAATTATCGAATTGGAATCCATGCACCAAAGAATTTGGACCAATGGTATGAAATGGTCTGCAAAAATAGAAGGCGCATATATCCCGCAAGAATTTATTCGACGATACGATCCTAGCGCCCCTCCATGTCCAACTGTCAACGAGGGCAGATTCTACGTTGGCAACTTTGGCAGCGACTGGATCATTCAGCGCCATGTGGTTCGAGAATGTGGGGTTGTATTGGCTGGCCCAGACCCCAAAACGCTAATTGATCATGTTTCTTCAGATGATCTGCGGTACTCTGTTATAGAATCTTTGAATGAATGGTGGTTTCTTTTATTAGATGATCCAAGCTGGTTGCAAAGTCACGAATGTAACTATCACGGCTTCACAGTAATAACCATGTGTCGTGCGCTTCATACTTTGCAACACGGGATAATTGCTTCAAAACCCGTTGCAGCAAAATGGGCGCAGGAAAAATTCGGCAGTCGATGGAGTGAATTAATTTCAAAAGCCATAGCTACGCAGTATGGAGAGAAATACAGCATTTTGAATGAAACGCTCGACTTCATCTGCTTTACGCAAGAACAAGTAAAACAATATCAATTCAATTTATAATTACAACATGAAAATTCTCCGCTGGCTGGTTCCGGTCATTTTATTTTTTCTGATCTCGTGCCAGCCTCAAACATCTTCGACCGTCACGATCATGGATGGCGAGCAAATCCGCACGCTGACCACGAACGAACGCGTGCCAGGCAAGCTCATCGTCCAGGCCGGCAGCGTGCTCGGCTCGGCTGACCGCGTTTTATTCAACGGCAACCTTGTCCCGCTCGACCAGCCGCTTCCTTCTACAAAAACCATCACGCTTCAAATTCTGCGCGCGCGAACGATCACGGTCAACGGCAAGACAATTCAAACCACGACACGAACTGTCGGCGAAGCAATCGCTCAAACAGGTGTGCAGATTTTCGCGGCGGACCAACTCAACCCGCCAGCAGATACGCCAATCACGGATGCAATGAATGTGACTTACACACCATCGCACGAATTAACCGTCAGCGTGGATGGCAAGCAGATTCGCATCCGCTCCTCGGCCGCGACGATTGGCAGCGCATTGGCCGAAGCCGGGATTCCGCTGCTCGGGCTGGACTCCAGCCAACCGTCCGAGAATGAAGCGCTGCCTCAGGATGGGCAGATACGCGTTTTGCGAATCAGCGAATCAGTGGTACTGGCGCAAAAATCCATCCCATTCAAAAGTGATTTTCAATCTTCGCCGGATGTAGAGCTGGACCATCAGGAAATTTTGCAACCCGGCCAACCCGGTTTATCCGTCAGCCGTGTGCGTATTCGCTATCAGGATGGCGTGGAAGTTTCGCGGCAAACCGAATCTGAAACTGTTGTGCGCCCGCCGAAAGACCGCGTGGTCGGATACGGCACAAAGCCTGTCGTCCACACCATGACTGTGGATGGAGTGCAAATTCAATATTGGCGCGCGGTGCAAATGTTCGCCACTTCTTATTCGCCTTGCCACTCAGCGGCTGACCGTTGTTATCCCGGCACAGCCAGCGGCAAGCCGGTGCAAAAAGGCGTGGTGGCTTTTATTTACAACTGGTATGTCAACATGCGCGGCCAGGCCTTATACATCCCCGGCTATGGATATGCCACAGTTGAAGACACCGGCGGCGGCATCCCCGGCAAATTGTGGATCGATCTTGGATATACCGACGCCCAATACGCACAGGAAGGCGGTCAATGGGGGAAGTATGTGACTGTTTATTTCCTGGCCCCCGTGCCATCGAATATTATGTACGTGCTGCAATGAAAACTATTCCGCATCTCACTGCCGCGTCGATTCTCAAACAATACGGCCTGCGCGCCGATAAACGTCTCGGCCAAAATTTCCTGGAAGACTCGCTTGCGCTGGAAAATATAGCTGCCGCGGCTGGGATCGAAAATGCAGATTCGGTACTGGAGATCGGTCCCGGCCTTGGCAGTTTGACGCGGCATCTGGCAGCTTTGGCGCACGAAGTAGCGGCGGTCGAACTGGACGAGAAACTGATTCCCGTTTTACGAGGCGTGCTCAAACCTTATGCAAACGTCCGTTTAATCCACGGCGATATTCTTGACTTTTCTCCGAAGGATCTCAACCTGCCGCCAGATTACATCGTGGCCGCCAATATTCCATACAACATCACATCGGCCATCATTCGCCACCTGTTGGAATCTGAACCAAAGCCGCGCCGAATCGTTTTGACAATCCAAAAAGAAGTTGCCGAACGCGTTTGCTCGACGCCGCCCGATATGAGTCTGCTGGCGTTGAGCGTGCAAGTCTATGGACGGCCATCCATCGCCGCACAAATTCCAGCCAGCGCATTCTTCCCTGCGCCCAGTGTTGATTCAGCCGTGGTCAGGATCGAGATTTATCCATCCGCCCTTATCCCCTCTGCCCTGCTCCCTGACTTTTTCAAACTCATCAAAGCCGGTTTCAGCCAAAAGCGGAAGACGCTTCGGAATTCCTTGTCAGCCGGGTTGCACATCCAGCCCGCCGAGTCTGAGTCCCTGCTCAAACGCAGCGGAATCGATCCACAACGACGGGCCGAGACATTAAGCATGGATGAGTGGTGGGCGCTCTGCGGTCAATACAACTAACTTGCAGGCGGTATAATCACGCCATACTTTTCTACGGAGGCTCACATGAGCGATGTTTTGTTCCCACTCAGCGATGAACACAAAATGATCCGCGATGCGGCCCGCGATTTTGCACAAAAAGAGATCGCGCCCATCGCAGCACAATTCGACGAGAGCGGGGAATTCCCTTACGAGACGGTCAAGAAAATGGGCGGGATGGGCTTCATGGGCATCGAAGTCCCGGAGCAATACGGCGGCGCAGGCATGGACACGCTGGCTTATGTCCTGGCGATGGAGGAGATCGCAAAAGTGGATGCGTCTCACAGCGTGATCATGTCGGTCAATAATTCACTCTATTGCCACGGCATTATGACCTTCGGCGCCGAGGAACAAAAACAAAAGTTCCTGAAACCAGTGGCATCGGGAAAAGCCATCGGCGCGTATTCGCTGACTGAACCGATGTCCGGCTCGGACGCGGGAACGATGCGAAGCCGCGCCACACGCGACGGCGATTCCTACATCCTGAACGGACGCAAGTCGTGGGTCACGTCCGGTCCCGTCGCAGATTATTTTGTGGTTTTCATGATGACCGACCCCGCGAAAAAACAAAAAGGCGTCAGCGCGTTTTTGCTGGATGCGAAAAATCTGTCGGGTTTTACGCGCGGCAAAAAAGAACCGAAGCTCGGCATCCGCGCCTCGGCCACCAGCGAATTGATTTTTGAAGATTGCAAAATTCCCGCTTCGAATTTGCTCGGCAAGGAAGGCGACGGATTCAAAATCGCCATGACCGTGTTGGATGTTGGCCGCATCGGAATCGGAACGCAGGCTTTGGGAATCGCCGAGGCGGCTTATGAAGCCAGCGTGGCTTACGCGCGTGAGCGCGAAGCCTTCGGACAAAAGATCGGCGAATTCCAAGGCACGGGATTCAAGATCGCAGACATGAAGACGCGCATCGAAGCCGCGCGCTTGTTGATTTATAATGCCGCCTCCGCGAAGGAAAGATCGAAGACCAGCGGCGAAAGATTCACGCTTCAGTCATCGATGGCAAAATTATTCGCATCTGAAACAGCCATGTATTGCGCGCATGCCGCAGTTCAGATTCACGGCGGCATGGGATACAGCAAGGAACTTCCCGTCGAACGATATTTCCGCGACGCGAAGATCACAGAGATTTACGAAGGCACCAGCGAGATCCAGCGAATGGTCATCAGCCGCTCAGAGCTGGGTCTTAAATAATCATCAGAGAATGAAAACAGTTTTATTCCACCAACACGGCGGGCCCGAAGTTTTGGAGTACGCCGAATTTCCCACGCCTGAACCAAAATCCGGCGAAGCGTTAATTCGATTGCGGGCCGCGGCGTTGAATCGCATGGACGTTCTTGTCCGCAATGGCTGGCCGGGCATAAAGCTGGAACTCCCCCACATCAACGGCGCAGATGGCGCTGGCGAAATATTTGCATTGGGCGAAGGCCTGAGTGAATTCAAAGTTGGCGATCATGTTGCCATCAATGCCAACATCGGCTGCGGTCAATGCGAGGCCTGTCTCTCCGGCTGGGACAACATGTGCCGCAACTGGCATTTGCTCGGCGAGACAATTCGCGGCACGTACGCGGAATTTGTCAGCCTGCCGGTTCGACAACTTTATAAACTGCCGAACGATTTTGATTTCCATACCGCGGCCGCA
Source organism: Chloroflexota bacterium (assembly GCA_021796315.1). The sequence continues at coordinate 11,991 of JAJYOH010000022.1, read as the reverse complement.
GCGGCCCTCGTGTATCAAACCGCGTGGCATTCGCTCATCACACGCGGAAATTTGCAGGCCGGTGAAACTGCCGTCATTGTCGGCGCGGGCGGAGGCGTCAACACTGCCAGCGTGCAGATCGCAAAATTAAGCGGCGCAAAAGTTATCGTCGTGGGTTCGGATGCGGATAAGTTGAGTCGCGCCGAATCGATTGGCGCAGACATCCTGATCGACCGCTCCAAAAATGAAGATTGGTCCAAGCCGGTCTTTCTTGCGACCGGAAAGCGGGGCGCCGATCTGGTGGTTGATAACGTCGGGACGACTTTTATGCTCAGCCTGCGCGCCTTGCGAAAGGGCGGGCGCTTGTTGACGGTTGGAAATAGCGGCGGCCCGAAATTTGAAATTGACAACCGTTTTATTTTTGCAAAACATCTTTCCATCATCGGCTCCACGATGAGTCACTTGAAGGATTTCAAAACCGTGATGGATCTGGTGACAGCCGGTAAACTAAGACCGGTGCTCGATAAAACTTTTCCGCTGAAAGATGCGGCGCGCGCCCAGGAACGACTCTGGCGCGGCGAACAGTTCGGAAAAATCACTTTGGATATTGGATAGGTAAATGAAAATATTTTCGAAAAAGTTTCCATGGTTTGAAAGTCTGCTCGTGATCGTATACATGCCAATTCAAATCTTTGCGGCCACATCCGACGCATGGAATTTTGCAAATAATTGGTTTATCCGCGACGACGCTTATTACTATTTTAAAATCGCACAGAACATCAGCATGGGATTGGGCAGTACGATGGACGGCATCCATCTGACTAATGGCTATCACCCGCTATGGATGCTGATCTGCATTCCAATTTTTGCGCTGGCGCGTTTTGATCTGATCCTGCCTCTGCGCGTCCTGCTCATCGTCATGAGCTTGCTCAGCGTTTCAACCGCCATCCTCCTTTACCGATTGCTCAGCGCCACGGTCTCGCGCCTAACCGGAGCGTTGGCGGCTATTTATTGGGTGTTCAGTCCGTTCATGGTCTGGTCGTATTACAGGCAGGGACTCGAATCGGGGATTGGTCTGTTTTGTGTCATGCTGTTTCTTTACATGATGTACAAGTTTGAACAGAAATGGCGCACAACCCAACCCGGCATTCAACAAATTGCATTACTGGGATTTATCGCATTGCTGGTTGCGTTCAGCAGACTCGACCTGGCCTTTTTCACCATCATCGCAGGAATCTGGATCGTGTTCCGCTCTACGCCGATGCGTTATCTCCTGCCGCTCGATATTCTGGCTGTTCTCGGCGCGGCGCTGGCGGCCTTCATTACACGGCTTGGATTGCCAGACTATTACAACTCAACCAACACGACAATAATCCTGATCGCAGCCGCGTTGATCGTCAAAATTCCAACCTTCTACTTTTTGGGGCTTTATCAACAGCCGGGCAGCTGGAAATTGTTTAAAGTATTGCAAAATATTTTGCTGGCGATTGCCGTCAGCAGTTTGCCGCTGTCCATTATCTTATTGGCGGGAGGAGCGCTTCACATTCTGCCGACTTTCTCAGCCGTCATTTTATTATTGGACGCTGTGTTCACGTTTGTCTTCATCCTCATCATTCGAGGCCTGGCATATCTGTTCCGCACACCCAACGCAAATGTGGTCACAACGCCCCCCCTCGTACAATTAAAAAAATACTGGAAGGACTGGTTTAGGGAAGGGGCGGCATACTACGGAGTTCTCGGCAGCTTAATGGCCATCTATATGCTGTGGAGCAAACTCGCTTTTGGCACATTCAGTCCGGTCAGCGGACAGATCAAGCGCTGGTGGGGTACGTTTGCAATCATCATTTACGGTCTCAGACCCAGGGACATACTTTCATTTCTAACTTTGGATCCAAACGGTTCCAATTCCTGGGGACAACCAATAACTCTGCTGAGAGATTTGAGCAACCTGCTTTTTTACAAAGACCCGGCATCAGTAAGCACCATACTTTGGCGCAATTATTTCTTGATCATCATTGCGGTCGCCATAATTATTCTGTGCGGTATTCTTCTCTTGAGACGAAAGCAATCAGTCAGGGCCATTGTCAAAGCCGGCTTGATCCCTTTGCTGGTTGGAAGCTGGCTGCAGATACTTTCCTACAATATCACCGGATATTCAGCTTTAAAAGGATGGTACTGGCTGACAGAACAAATCCTTTCAGTTTTTATCGTCGCATTACTCGTAAACACATTGTTCGATCTCCTGTTCAAGAGATGGGCAATCGCACAAACCCTGACCTGGGTATTGGTCGCGGCGCTCGGCGCACAAATGTCTTTCAGTTACTGGAAGGACACCAGCTCACAGATGCCGCATGGAACCACACCGCCCGATGCGCCTTATATGGATGTAATTCCCTTCCTGGAGGCAAACACTGAACCAGGCGCCATTATCGGCATGACTGGCGGCGGAAGTTTCGCTTACTTTATTCACGATAGAACTGTCGTCAACATGGACGGGTTGGCCAACAGCAATGAATATTTCCAAGCCATAAAAAATGGCATTGGTTCCGATTATTTATACAATGGCGGTATGCGTTACGTATTTGCCAATTCCACCATGCTGCAAGGCACACCTTATCGCGGTCAATATACCGACCGTCTCGAAACAGTTGCCAGTTGGGCCGACAAAGATCTGATGCGGCTTTTACCGAAACCGGTCCAATAATGAAACCGGGATTTAAATTTTCATTTCAAGTAACTCTGGTTCTATGGCTGGTGTTAATCCTGACAGCCTGGAACATCTTGCGCTTCGCAACAGGCATCTTCTGGCGTGACACTCTGATGATGTATGCGCCGTATCCGGGACCCGTCTACATTGCAGGGACGGGCGCGTTCTGGGCTTTGACGGGATTCTTCCTGTTGTGGTGTTGGTGGAACAGAAAACCTCATATGCGCACGGCTCTGCTTGCGGCATCAGGTTTGTACACAGCCTGGGGTTGGGCCGACCGGCTTTTCGTCCAGACTGAGATGCGCGCCAATTGGCCCTTCGATCTTCTGATCAACGTTATCCTGTTAGTTTTTGTAAGTGCGGTTGTTCTCAACCCTAAAAATCTGAATTACTTTCAAAGAGAGTCTTATGAGCGAAAACCCGAAAATCATCCATCTGCGTGAAATGAAATCCAAATCTCAATTGGGCGGCGGGGTGGAACGTATCGAAGCACAACACAAGAAGGGCCGGCTGACAGCTCGCGAACGTCTTGATATCCTTCTCGACAAAGGTTCTTTTCATGAAGTGGATTCTTTCATTGAACATCGCACTCATGATTTCAATCTGGATAAGCAGAAATTTTTAAGCGACTCCGTCGTAACCGGTTGGGGCACCATCGAGGGGCGTTTGGTGTATGTTTTCTCGCAGGACTTCACTGTGTTCGGTGGTTCGCTTGGAGAAGTGCACGCGGAAAAAATTTGCAAGGTCATGGACATGGCCATGAAATCGGGCGCACCCGTGATCGGATTAAACGATTCAGGCGGAGCGCGCATCCAAGAAGGCGTTGTTTCGTTGGGCGGTTATTCAGACATTTTTCTACGCAATACGCTGGCATCAGGCGTAATCCCGCAAATCAGCGTCATCATGGGACCCTGTGCCGGGGGCGCGGTTTATTCGCCCGCCCTGACCGATTTTATTTTCATGGTGCGCAACTCATCCTATATGTTCGTCACCGGCCCGGATGTGGTCAAGACTGTGACGCATGAGGATGTTTCATTTGAAGATTTGGGCGGCGCAAGTGTTCACTCTGAAAAATCAGGTGTATGCCACGTAGCCGCCGACAACGAAGCCGACACATTATTCCTCATTCGCCAACTGCTCGAATATCTTCCACAGAACAACATGGAAGATCCTCCCTTTGTTCCAAACGGAGACGATCCCCTGCGCATGGAAGAGGAGTTGAACACCATCGTTCCCGAGTCGCCGGACAAGCCCTACGATATCAAGGAAGTCATTCACATGATCGTGGATAATGGGCGCTTCTTTGAGATTCACGAAAACTTCGCCGCAAACGTTGTGGTTGGTTTTGCGCGTCTCGGCGGACATTCGGTAGGCATCGTTGCGAATCAGCCGGCTGTGCTGGCTGGCGTACTTGATATTGATGCAAGCGAAAAGGCCGCTCGTTTTGTTCGCGTCTGTGATTCGTTCAACATCCCCATCATCACGTTTGAAGATGTTCCCGGTTTCCTGCCCGGAACACATCAGGAACATGGCGGTATTATCCGTTCAGGCGCTAAACTGCTTTACGCCTATTGTGAAGCGACTGTTCCCAAACTGACCGTGATTACGCGCAAGGCTTACGGCGGCGCTTATTGCGTGATGTCGTCCAAACATATTCGCGGTGACTTGAATTTGGCCTGGCCGACTGCTGAGATCGCAGTCATGGGACCGGATGGCGCGGTCAGCATCGTTTTCCGCAAGGAGTTGGAGAAAGCAAAAGACCCGGTCAAGCGCAAAGCGGAATTGGTGGCTGAGTACCGCGAGAAGTTTGCCAATCCTTATGTAGCGGCAGAACGCGGATACGTCGACGATGTGATCGAACCGAAAGAGACGCGTCCGCGTTTGATCAACGCGCTTGAAATGTTACAGAATAAGCGTGATGTGAATCCGGCCAAGAAGCACGGCAACATCCCGCTCTAGCCCAGGGAGCAACTATGTTCAAGAAAATTCTGGTTGCCAATCGTGGCGAGATCGCCGTCCGCATTTTGCGGGCCTGCAGAGAACTGGGCATCGAAACAGTCGCAGTTTATTCTGAGGCGGATCGCAGCGCTTTACATGTGCGCTACGCAGACGAAGCTTTTCTGCTCGGCCCTGCACCATCACGCGAATCCTACCTGCGTGCCGATAAAATCATTGACATAGCCCGCAAGTGCGGCGCGGACGCCATCCATCCGGGTTATGGATTTTTGGCAGAGCGTGAAGCATTCGCCGCGGCTTGTGCCGATGCAGGCATTACTTACATTGGTCCAAAACCATCGGCCATCGCAGCCATGGGCGACAAAATGACAGCCCGCAACACAGTCGCCGCCGCAGGTGTACCGGTTGTGCCGGGCACCGAGGGCACGGGTGCAATGCGTAATGAAGAACTCCTTGCGCTGGCTCCCAAAATTGGATTCCCCTTGCTGATCAAAGCCAGTGCAGGCGGCGGCGGAAAAGGCATGCGCGAGGTCTCCTCGATTGAAGAGATGCCGGCCCTGCTTGCATCCGCACGACGCGAAGCGGAATCAGCGTTCGGCGACGGAAACGTGTATCTCGAGAAATTAGTATCAGGTGCGCGCCATATCGAGATCCAAATCCTGGCCGATACACACGGGAACGCAATCTATCTTGGCGAACGCGATTGCTCCATACAGCGCCGCCATCAGAAATTAATTGAAGAAGCTCCCTCCCCATTTGTCGGCGAGGAACTTCGCCGCAAGATGGGTGAAGTTGCTGTCAAGGCCGCACAATCGGTCGATTATGTCAACGCGGGCACGATCGAATTCCTGGTCGATAAAGACAGCAATTTTTATTTCCTTGAAATGAACACCCGCCTGCAGGTGGAACATCCGGTAACAGAACTGGTCACAGGCGTTGACATCGTCGCCGAACAGATCCGCATCGCACGTGGACGCCAGTTGAGTTACAAACAGGAAGACGTTGTATTGCGCGGACACGCGATCGAATGCCGCATCAATGCCGAGGACCCGTATAACGGATTCATGCCTTCGACCGGCACCATCACCCACAGCCTTTTACCGACCGGCCCCGGCATCCGCGTGGACACGGGCGTTTATCCCGGTTTTGCGATCACACCCTTTTACGACCCGATGATCGCCAAGCTGATCGTGTGGGGCGAGACGCGCGGCCAGGCCATTTTACGAATGCGCCGCGCGCTCGAGGAATATCGCATCGTTGGCGTGCGAACCAACATCCCCTTCCACCAAACCATGATGGACAGCCACCGCTTCATGGCCGGGCAATATGACACGCGTTTCGTCGAGGAACGTTTTTCCATGCCTGAGATCGAGCAGGATGAAGATACACATCACCCGGAAATTGCGGCAGTCTTTGCAACACTGGCCGCGCATCACGCGGCTCAACGCTCCGCCCAATTCGTGATGCGCAACGAACGCGACACCAGCAACTGGAAATGGGTCGGTCGCTGGGAACGTATGCACAGATAAGGCCGATAAAAGATGAAATATATAACCACAGTTGCAAACAAGGAATACACCATCGAGGTCGTTGACGAAAAACACGTCAGCATCAACGGCAAGGTCATGGAAGTGGATTTCGAATCGGTCAGCGGCCAGCCTGTTTACTCGATGTTGATCGACGGACAATCCTACGAATCTTACGTTTACGAAGGCGATGAAGATTGGCAGGTGCTTCTGCTCGGAAAACAGTATCCGGTCAAAGTCGAGGACGAACGCGAACGTCGACTCAAATCGGCAGTCGGGGGCCAGGCTGAATCATCCGGCGAATTCCACCTAAAAGCGCCGATGCCCGGCCTGGTCGTAGCGCTGACCGTTGAAGAAGGCCAGCATGTTGAAAAAGGCCAGGTGCTGGCCATACTCGAATCGATGAAGATGCAGAACGAACTGAAATCCCCGCGCGCCGGGACCGTCCAACGCATCAAGGTCAAGGCAGGCGAGTCAGTCGAAATCAAACAAACCATGCTTAGCGTGGCGTAAATCAATGAGCCCGGATAATCATGAACAGGAAATCGAAGTAAAATTTTACGTCCGCCGTTTAGCGGAAATCGAACCGCGCCTCCTCGGTTTGGGGGCGCGGTTGATTCAGAAAAGAACATTCGAAGTTAATCTGCGCTTCGACACGCCGCAGGGCAAATTCAAACGCGAGAGACGCATCCTTCGCCTGCGGCGGGATGAAGCAGTCCGCCTGACGTATAAGGACGGCTCGACGATGAAAGACGGGGCTGTCATTCGACGCGAGATCGAATTCGCTGTCGACAATTTTGATTCCGCCAAACAATTCATCGAAGCGCTCGGATATGAAGTCGTCTTCATGTACGAAAAATATCGCACGACCTATGAGCTGGACGGCGCACATATTATGCTCGACGAATTGCCGTACGGAGACTTTGCCGAGATCGAAGGTGAAATGGATTTGCTCAAACCCATTGCAAAAAAGCTCGGCTTGAATTGGGATGCCGCGATTCCGGCAAGCTATGCCGCATTATTTGAACATGTTTGCGAATCTCGTGGATTTGCCTTTCGGGATTTGAGTTTTGAGAATTTCGAGGGAATGAAGATCAAGGCAAAGGATTTGGAAGTTATATCCGCGGATCAGAATTGAAAAAATTTTTAACTGCAAAGCCGTTGTTTTATTGGACGTATTTTGCTATACTAATTTCAAATAGATGGATTTTCCAATCTTGCACGGCTTAATATTTCTTATTTTGATTCGTCAAAAGTTTTCAAAAAGGAGGCACGAGTGATTTGCTGGAAATGTAGTAACCGAATAAATATTCCAACTATTAATTATCGAATTCCACGTTATGGCAACAACTTTAATAGCAACAGATTCTGCTCAAAATGTGGGACAGACTTATATTCCTCATGCCCTGCATGCTATGGGTCTGGTAATGTAACAGAGTCTGACGGTTATTGCAGCGAGTGTGGACGTAGACTTGAAAAAACAGTATCTTGTTCAAAATGCGGAGGAAGTGGAGAAGTATACAATTCCTTCCATATTTGCCGAAGCTTTTAAGCATCCCAATACATATCTAACTCATGTGAGGGGAATTGTATCGCTAAATAAGGGCAAACTACACTCAAACCAATTTTGTCAAATCGGTTTTGTCTAACCCTCTCATCAACAGGTAACGCAAGCAACTCGCTCGTAGATCCGCAAAATATCTTACACCCCACACTTGACTTCGCCATCATGGAAATATATTCACAACGGGAGTGTAATATGGACTTCAAAGGCATGGATCAACTTCGCAAGCACGTTCCCGATCTGCAAACGCGCGGCGGTGAAGCGCGCGCTGGACTGGCAATGCTGGGGATGATCGCGCTGGTAACGTTGTTCTTCATTTTGATGGATCACATCTTCCCGGCATGGGCGCTGGAAAATGAGATCATCGTCATGGCGCTCGGATTTTTCGTTATGTCTCAATTCTTCTCTCAGAAAAAAAGATACCAGCAAAAATATGGCGAGCTTGCCTATCGAAACGCCTTCGCTCATTTTGTCATCCCCGGTCTCGGAATTATTCTCGCGTCCGTTTTTCATAACGGATACATGCCCGGCCCGGAAATTCCAAGCGGTTTATGGTGGGAAAATATTCTCGTCGCATTGGGCTGGGTTTCCATCATCGTCGGCGTGGGATTATGGTTTCGCGGCATCATGGCCTTCGGCGCGGACAACCTCGCATTGCTCTATGTCTATTATCCCGAAGAAGGCCGTCTCGTGGATTCCAATATTTACAGCGTTCTTCGTCATCCAACTTACGCGGGCATCTTGCGCATCGGCATCGGGCTTGGTCTGCTTAACGCCAACTGGTATTCGTTCATCATCGCGCTATTGATGCCGCTCGGCATGACCGGTTGGATTCGCCTGGTTGAAGAAAAGGAATTGCTCGAACGCTTTCCCAATTATGCAGACTATCGTAAACGCGTCCCGGCGTTTTTCCCAAAGCCAAAAGATCTCGGCAAGTTCTTTCGTTTTCTAATTAAAGGAGGGTAACGTGAACATTTTGATTCTGGGCGGCTACGGCTACACCGGCAGGCTTCTTGTCAAACACCTGCTCGCGCGAACGGATCATCAAATCATCATCGCCGGACGGCATCTCGATAAAGCACAGGCGCTTGCAGATGAATTTCACGACTCGCGCGCCGCGGCCCGGCAAGTTGACGCGGCAGATTCGGCCAGCCTGAAAAATGCGCTTCAGGGCGTGGACTTTTTGCTGGTCGCCGCGCCGGCGACTCATCACACGCTGACGGTTGTCCGTACCGCACTTGATGCAGGCGTGGATTATCTCGACGTGCAATTCTCGTCAGAAAAAATAAAAATCCTGAACTCACTTGCCAAAGAAATTCAAGATAAAAATTTATGTTTCACCACCGAAGCCGGATTTCACCCCGGCCTGCCCGCCGCTTTGATTCGTTATGCCGCATCAAAAATGGATTCGATTGAATCCGCACGCATAGCTGGATATTTAAACATTGGCACGTCCATGCCTTACACTGACGCCGTGGACGAATTGATGGAAAGCTTCATTGATTACCAGACACAAATCTACAAAAATGGCGCGTGGAAAAAATCGACATCCTACGACATGTGCAAATTCGATTTCGGTGAAGAGATTGGCAAACGCGATTGTTATTCCATGTTTTTTGAAGAATTGCGCGGCCTGCCAAAACTGTACCCGTCCTTGAAAAATGTCGGCTTTTACATGGCAGGCGGAGGCTGGCTGGCGGATTCTCTCACGATGCTGGTTCTGCTCGGACTGAAAATCGCGCCCAAACGTGGACTCAAGCCAATGGGCAAACTCATGTGGTGGATCATGACCAAACTTCCGAAGCCGCCTTATCGCGTGGCGCTGGCAGTCGAGGCTAAAGGCAAATTAAACGGCAAACCGGTCGAGGTCCGCGTGAGAAGCGAGCACGAAGATGGATACGAGTTCACCGCCATCCCTGTTGTCGCGTTCTTAATGCAATATAATCGGGTGCGGCGTCCCGGCCTGCACATGATGGGACATCTGGCCGAGCCGGATTGTCTCTTCAAAGACATGGAGCGGATGGGCGTCCACATAAAAACCAACATCGAGGCATGAAATGGAAAAAATGATTTTAGGGCCGCTGATCGGCGGACTTTCGCACAACAGCGTAAATTTATGGGCGCGCGCAGATTCGAAATGTACATTGTACGCATGGCTGGCAACATCGCCTACTTTGAACGATGCAGGGCTGGTGGGGCAAAGCGAATTGCGCGCATCCGACGCCTACGCAGGCATCGTGTCGATCAAAAGACTCAAACCAGAAACAATTTATTATTTCGCCCTGTCGCTGAATAACAAGAAACCGGCAAAAAAAGAATTCAAGTCTTTCAAGACTTTTCCCAGGCCCGGACAAATACGTTCATTCTGTTTCGCATTCGGATCGTGCTTCAAGCCTGATGGTGAAAATTCAGGCGAGGCTTTTCGCCATATTATCGACCGCCAAAAAGACCTGGCCTTTCTCTTGATGCTCGGCGATCAAATCTACGCCGACGAATGGAAACACAACGGCATCGGCAAGGTGGCAGTCACACGCGAAGATTACCGCGCTGTTTATACTTATGTTTGGTCTGATCCCGATATGCGCGAAATGCTGACGAAGATTCCAGTCTTCATGACGCTCGACGATCATGAAGTTGACAACGACTGGCATTGGGATAACAAGGCGCGCAACATGGCCTTCGTGCCATGGTACACACGCCTCATCCGATGGCTTGGCGGACGCCCCATCGAGGAGCGCCGCATTCCCCGCCAACGCATCCGCGCCGCTCTCGAGGCTTATTGGGAGCATCAGGGAGTCCACGCGCCGAAAATGCTGCTGCCAATGGAGCGCGAAAAAGAAAGCGGCGATTTCAATTTGATGGAAGAAGATGCAGGATCGCTTGCCTATACTTTTTATTATGGTGCGGCGGCTTTTTTCGTAATGGATACACGCACCATGCGCGTCTACAATAAAGAGACGCAGATCGTGCTCGGTGAAGCGCAGTGGCGCGTATTATTCCAGTGGCTGGATGACGTGAAAGATGATTACCCGGTGAAGTTCATCGTTTCATCGTCGGCTTTTCTTTTTGAGATGTTCGGCGACGTTGCCAATGATCGCTGGTCAGGTTTCAAAGCCGAGCGTGACCGGTTATTGTTTTATCTCGCCGAACGCGGCATCGAAGATGTTTACATCCTCGCCGGAGATTTACACGAAGCGCACGCGATCTCGGCGGAATTAAATGGGCCCAACGGCAAATCGATTCCGCTTTGGGAATTCTGCGCCACGCCCTTCAAACAGGATATCAACTGGCTGGCAAAATTGTTGATTGTTGAAACATCCAGCGCGGCCATCAAGGATGCCAAAGTAAAATTCTCCATCGCCCACATCAACTACGGGGTTGTGGACGTTGATTTCGATGGAGGCAAAAAGCCGCACGTAAAATACACGGTCAATTACAAGGACAAGGAATGGCTGACGAGATCAGTCAGTTCCGATGAATAGAGTATGTCGTTGCGAGCGACACATGCACCGCACTGCGTTCCCTGGCACCGCCCGCCAGGGCAGGTGTGGTGCAGTGCAGGTGAGCGAAGCAATCTCTTGATCGAAATTATGAGACTGCTTCGGGAAGAACCCCCTCGCAGCGACGTTATCGAACCGTGTGATCGTCCAGCCATGTTACCGATTTGACGCTTCCTGTTTCACCCAACAGCTTCGGCAATAGTCCCTGCATCGCATCGACTGGGCCGGACGTAAAGAAGCTGACATCACCACGCGCCCCGCCAGGATTCTTGATCCCGCCCGCTTCAAGCAGACGTTTGGCTTGGCGCGCCACCGAAGGGGCCGGGTCGATCACCCGCACCTTGTCCCCCACGATCCGCTCGATGAGCGGAATCACAAACGGATAATGTGTGCATCCCAAAACAACCGTATCGATATTTTTTGTCAACATTGGATTCAACGCATCTTCCAAAATACGACACGTTTCCGTTCCATCGAGATCGCCCTTCTCAACTTGCTGTACCAAGCCCACGCAGGTATTTTGCAACAACTCCACATTTGCCGCGAATCTTTCCACCACGGACGCATACAGCGCGCCTTGAAAGGTGGCGGGCGTCGCAAGCACACCGACCACGCCAGTCTCTGTTTTCTCCGCGGCTGGTTTAACAGCAGGCTCCATGCCGACAAAGGAAATATCGGGAAATTTCTCGCGCAAATATTGCAACGCCGCTGCTGAGGCCGCATTGCAAGCCACGACGATTATTTTTGCATCGCGGGCCA
>JAJYOH010000385.1 GCA_021796315.1 Chloroflexota bacterium | reverse complement strand
GGCGCGGACTCGAGCACATCGCAAACGGTAGGGGCACAGCAACGCTGTGCCCAGGGCGGGGCAGCGTTCCACCCCTACGAATAACAATGAAAATTTTTGTAAAAGTTCCCGCCACATCTGCCAACCTCGGTCCCGGTTTCGACGCGCTGGGTCTCGCCCTCGATTTGTGGAACGAGACCGGGTTCACGCCCGCGGACAAATTCTCTTTGCACATTGAAGGCGAAGGCGCAGGCAAACTCGCACCCAACCAAAAGAATCTCATCGTGCGTTCGATGCAAAAAGTTTATGATACAGCTGGCAAGCAAATGTCACCTTTATGTATTCACTGCATCAATCGCATCCCGCTTGCCTCTGGACTTGGCTCGTCCGCCGCGGCAATCGTTACAGGTTTGCTCGGCGCAAACACGATGTTGAATAATCCGCTTTCAAACGCAGAGATCTTGACCCTGGGGACAGAAATCGAAGGCCATCCTGATAACGTCGCGCCCGCGTTGATGGGCGGACTGGTTGCATCCACAATGAATGAAGGCAAGGTTATCGCGCGAAAAATTCCTGTAGGGGCGGACTTGATGTCCGTCCAGGGCGACCACGAGGGCTCGCCCCTACACGTAATAATTGTTTTACCCGATTTCAATTTCTCCACCAAACAAGCGCGCTCCGTTTTGCCGAAACACGTTTCGATGAAAGGCGCCGTTCACAACATCAGCCGCGCCGTGTTAGTGACGGAAGCCTTCCGCAACGGAGACCTGGATTTGCTTGGCCAGGTCATGGACGATGCATTACATCAACCCTATCGCCTGCCGCTGATCCCCGGCGCGCGCGAAGCCATGGACGCCGCGAAAAAAGCTGGCGCATCGGCGGCGGCGTTATCCGGCGCGGGACCGAGCCTGATCGCGTTCTCGGCAAAACAAAATGCAGCTATCGGCGAAGCCATGAAGCGGACATTTGAGTCGGTTGGGTTGAGCGCGAGGGTTTTTGAGTTGGGAATCAGTGAAGAGGGGGCGAAGGTGAAAAGCGGTGAGAAGTGAATGACAGCCGCGGGGATTTGTGCTAAAGTTGAGAAGTATGTTGTCTGGATTTGATAAAGGGATCGAAGGCGAAACATGGATAGCACATTGATCTTGCTTTTCATTTTCGCAACTGTGTTGATATTCGTCGCCATACCGAAATATTGGGGATAGATGGGAATACATGAAAGGACATACTTGGAAAACCGCATCCAAAAATCCAAGTCAGCGGGCACAAAAGAATGCGTTGCGTTTGGCTAATTTTTTGAAAGCAGATGGGTTGAATGTGTTTGTAAATGCAGCGGTAATTTGGGCAAATCAAGAATCTCCATTACTCGTAGAAAACCCAATGATAGCAGTCTGGCAAAATAACCGGCTGGCAGATGAATTGGGCAACATCTGGCAAGCGGAGAAGACTACAAAATCGGAACGAGCGAAGATTATTGATAAATTATCGAAATTGTGTGAAGCACAGAGGAAACCTTGGTAGATACTAAACACCACAATAATAAAACATGGAATGCAGTAATGGCGAAGGTCAGCGTGTTGCGCCCTTGCAAAGTCATCATTCGAGCAAAAAAAGAGATATTTTATGAAGCGTATGCTTTCCTTGTTCGTTCTTGGATTTTTCCTTGTTTCCTGTGGAGCCATGAACCCAAAACCCATCACAATCGTGATCCCGTTTGATGCAACGCCAATTCCAACGCCACCCCCCATCAGCTTGTCCCCGATTAACGCCGGGAACGTAGATCAAATCCAAACGCTTTTCACGAATCAGGTTAATTTGGAGGCGCGTGCTGAAGACGTGCTGGTCATCAGCCCAAACAAAATGTGGGTCACCCTGGCGCCCAAAGACGGAGCCCCGCTTACGCTTCTGCGCCTAAAATGGGCTCCCGATGGCTCCTTCGTACCGATGATCAACGGCTATTCCAGATTTTTCTTATATCGAACAACATCCCTGGCATTTAGCCCGGATTCAATGCATTACGTTGTAGCCAATGAAGCGGATAATTCAGTGCTGGTCTTCGGTCTGGACGATCTACCGAACACTCCTAAAACCGTACTCCCGATCGGGGATCGTCCGGTAGCCGTGACGTTTACAAAGGACAGCCAGAAGCTCATCATCGGCACGCAGCGCGGAGTCAACGGTTCGCTTCAACTCTGGGATCTTGGAACGGCCTCCCTCGAACGGAAGATTTCCGCGGATGCGCCTAGCGGCGTATGTAACGCGGCAATCAGCCCGGATGGCAAAATCCTGGCGGCAGGCGACTGCATGAATACCTTCGATATTTCAACTTGGGACGTTGACAACGGCTACACACCGCTCTCCCAACTAGCCAAGTCGGACCAAGCTGGCCCATGCACAGATCCCTGCCCGGAGCAACGCAATATTTTCGCGTTCAACCCGGCAACCGGAGAGATTGCATCTGGCTTCGATTTTCCCCGCATTTCCATCCATGACCCTCGCACGGGGAAACTCAGTACGAGCGTGACCACACATCCGGTTGGCGATTCGTCGAATGGCGGCGATTCCATCAGCGCCCTGGCTTACACATCCGATGGAGCCATGCTGGTGATGGCCGCGAACCAAGGGCTTCAGCTCATTGATGCAAAGAACGGTGATTTACTCTGGCATTACGAAGACTCAAAGCGGATTTCTGCGGTCGCCATCAGCGCCGATTCAAAACTCTTGATTTCGGTCAATACGGATGGCGATATGATCTTTTGGGGCGTACCAGTCAGATAAGTTTTTCATCGGCGATAAGATTAGATAAGGAAAGTTATGATGAGCGAGAGTCATAAAACCGTCATGTCTGTCAAATACAGGTTTTTCGCCCGTGTATTCATCGCGACATTTCTCGGGTGGGCTGTTCCGCACATCGCTTACAGGCTGCTGCAATTCCAAGTTCTTACTTTTACGTTCACGGTTACCCTGCTTACCCTGAACTATCTCATTTTGTTTGGCTTCGTAGCAGCGCTGATATCCGGAGCACTGGTCGGCCTTTGGGTTTCTTTAGCTCAATGGATCGCGCTAAGGCTATACATACGATATGCATGGCTCTGGTTTTTAGGCCTCATTGCCGTCTGGTCTCTCGGCGATGGTATGGTGGATATATCAGATTCCACCAGGATACTCGCTTTTCATCTGGACTACTCCGCGCAAGCCTTGCTTGTTTTATACACAGTTGAAGCATTCGTCGTGGGGTGTATTGTTGGCATCATCCAACAAATTCTCCTGCAAAAGCGAACCGGCATCCGAATCTGGTGGGCTTTGGCGGGCTTCCTTGGAATTTTCAGCGCGATGACCATGGATGCTTTTAATGGCCATTTCTATTCGCATTATCTGATGTTTGATCCCATCTATGCCGCCATCGTCGAGGGTCTCGTCTTTGCAATCTTCGCGAGTCTCCCAGCCTTGCTGCTCAAGCCTATGGAAACGTCAGAGCCGAAGGTTCTGAGCAATAACACGGAAGCATCGGCTTTCACACAATAAAAGCGCATCGTGAATCTCTGCACTTTGATCCGCGAGTTGCAGCTCTTCACAAATTCACGGCATACTTCAATAAGCACCAATTCCCATGACTGATGTTTTCACTCCGCCCTTCTATATCAGAAGCACCTTTATTCAGACCCTGCTAGCCAGTGGCGAGATTGGCACACGGGGAAACAACCTCATGCTGCAAGCCGCCAGAGAAGTAATCCTTAACCCAATAGATGATGTCAGGCTCCAGGGGTTTTATTCACCCCAAACCGATGGGCAGGCAAAGGGCGTGGCGACGCTGTTGCATGGATGGGAAGGCAGTGTCAATTCTGCAGATGTTCTGCGTACGGGAAGATTCCTTTATGAGAAAGGCTTTTCCGTCTTTCGATTGAATTACCGAGATCATGGCGACACGCATCCTCTCAACCCCGGTCTGTTCTATGCCACTTTATTGGATGAAGTTTTCTGTGCGGTTCAACAGGTGGCGCAGTACGAGAGCGAACTTCCCTTCTACATAGTTGGATTTTCAATGGGCGGCAACTTCGCCTTGCGGATCGCCCGTAAATGCGCGGAACAACCGATCGGAAATCTGAAACACGTGGTCAGCATCAGTCCGGTGCTCGATCCGGAAAAGTCAACGGACGCCATTGATAGAAATTCCCTGCTCCGATACTATTTCCGCAGGAAATGGTCGCGCTCGCTGCTGAAAAAGCAGACCCTTTTCCCAGCCCTATACGATTTCAGCGAAGTATTAGAGCATCTCCCAAAACAATATAGTTAAACAATAATGAAGGCATGGGTACCGATGAATATGATCGCTCGATGAAGGCTGAGTTGAATGAGGTCCAATGGCGGCACTATTTAGGGACCGTGCAAAAACAACTTCCGATTCTTTCATTGGGGTTTAATGGTGTAATTCCATTTAGGCAAAACCGCATGCTCTTTGAGATTCAAAGCGGCCATTTGTTCATCGGAGATCTTGATCTCGGTGGCGTAGGTTTTGTGAGTGAGGGTGGCATGGACCGCCAGCCCTTTTTCGGTCGTGGTGCCTCGCAGCAATGCGAGCATCTTGTCATAACTGCATAAAGGTTCACCCGCCCAATTGCAGCTAATCGCGCTGAAGAGGCGATGATCGGCAGGATTCCATTTGGAAGCACCGGTTGGGAAATGGGCGACACTGAAACTACACAGTGCAGGTCGGTGACGGCGAGACCGCTGGGATTGACCAGGCGTTTCTGGAGGGCAAATTTCCAGAGGTGGTTGCGGTAGCCGTTGCTGCCACCGCCGTCGGCCAGAACCAGCAAAGCCGGTGTCTGCGGAAAATCGAGGCGTCCATATCTACTCCACCACCAATGGATGCCATCCACCGCAAATTCCGAGGTATCAGCCGTGGTGCCGACGTAGACATAGCCGCGATTGTGGGTCAGGTCGTAAATCCCAAGGGAATGGCAATTCCAGTGGCCAACGATCGGAAGTCATACATCTGGACGGGCGTCGGGTGCAGACACCAGACCCGGCCCGGATTCCGAAAGGCACCGATGAGTTCGCGCTTCTTGCTGTCCACACTGATGATCGGCCAGCCATGCTCCAAATACGTCTGAATTTGCCCTTCAATGTATTCAAATTGTTCGTTCCGTTGCGGACTGGCGCGGCTGTCCAACATTTTGTAGTTGACATGCAGGGAATACTTTTCCTCGCGCAACAAGCGACCTACGGTATGAGGACTGATCGGGTGCTGTTGCTGGTCCAAGTCACGGCTCAATTGTCGCAAACTCTTGCGTTTCCATTTGCGTTTACTCTGGGGATCCCCTGCCGTCTGATGCTGCATCAAATTTGCCAAGGCGTTCAAGATTTGCGGATCTTTTTTTCAACCCGCGGTCGTCCAGCTCCCGCCGCACGAATATGCTTCGTCCCTTGCCCGGCCCGCAGTTCCCGACGCCCCGCGGCAATCGTGTCCACGCTCAGACCCGTGATCTGCGCCATGACGCGATCCCCACCGTATCCTAAGCGTTGCGACTCCAGCCCAACGAACAACCGCCGTTGGTGTTCGTCCAGCGTGCTGACCATAAAATTGATTTGCGCATGCAAACTCTTCGTCGGCAAATCTTTGTGTGCGCGACAGGCCGGACAAGTACAATGATGAATCGGCGACTTTTCCAATGCAACCTTCCATACGAGCCAAGATTCCTCTTATTATACGCACTGACCCAAATTCCCGGGCCAAGTTTCAGTTGATATCTCGAGTAGCTTCGACATTCCTTTTACATGCTCCACGGACCGGTTCGCAAGAATCGGAACTTATTTTTGCACACTCACTAAGCGGCCCAACAATGGCGCTCACAATCGGCAATGGGATAAGCAATAAGGCGGCTGTCAATGGATTGTAACCGCGTACGCCTTGCAGATAGAAAACGATCAAAAAGTCCACGGCGAACAATTTGAATACATTGAAGGGCAAATTCAGACGTATTTGGAGCATGGCTGGCCGATCATCAGTGTGGACAGCAAGAAGCGCGAACTCATCGGTGC
>JAJYOH010000384.1 GCA_021796315.1 Chloroflexota bacterium | reverse complement strand
AGATAACTTTCGCCGTGCGTATCACGACTTTGATATTGACAAGGTCGCAACGTATAGAAAACGCGATATAACGCGTCTGCTTTCGGACGCGGGGATTATTCGAAACAAGCTGAAAGTCAACGCGGCAATTGAAAACGCGAAACGCATTCAAGAATTGCGTGGTGAATTTGGTTCGTTCAAAAGCTGGCTCGATGCGAATCATCCGTTGACTTTGGATGAATGGTCAAAATTGTTCAAGAAGACATTTGTCTTTACTGGCAGTGAGATCGTGCGCGAATTTCTTGTCAGCACGGGATATTTGACTGGTGCACACGATAAAGATTGCCCTGTTTTTAAAAAAGTCGCATCGCTCAAACCAGCCTGGATGCGATAACATTATTGTCAAATACTTTTTGCTATTTCCGAAATATAAATCTCAATCTGTTGATGTGAGGGTGATTTATGACTCAAATCATTCCGACGGCTGAACCATTTTTCTTTCCGGGAAATCGCACTTCGACTAATTCAGTGGGATGTCTTCTCGTTCATGGCTTTACCGGCGCACCAAAAGAGATGCGCTGGATGGGCGAGTATTTGGCGGACAAAGATTTCAGTGTGCTTGGAGTCCGTTTGGCGGGACATGCTACGCGTCCCGAAGATATGATTCGGGCCAACTGGACAGATTGGACGGCATCGGTTGAAGATGGCTATCATCTTCTGCGCGGCGCGGCAGATCGAATCTACATTATTGGCCTTTCGATGGGAGGCGTTCTGTCTTTGTTGATGTCCACTCGACTCGATGTAAAAGGCGTGGTTGCAATTTCCACGCCGTATCGCCTGAGAGAAGATTGGAGATTGAATTTCACGGAATGGTTGAGTAAAATCCAGCGTTACCTGCCAAAGACCAATTTGCCACCCGACGCGGGTTGGTTTGATCCTGAAGCGTGGAAGGATCATGTATCGTATCCTGAGAATCCGGTTCGTTCGATTGGCGAGTTGAACAAATTGATTTTTGAAATGCGTGCGGCGTTACCAAAGATACGTGTTCCGGTTTTGCTGATCCACTCAAAGGATGACACGTATGTTCCTCCCGAAAATCTCGAACGCATCTACGCGGAGTTGATTAATGCGTCTGATAAGACAAAACTTTATTTAACGGGATCTGGCCACGTTGTCACGCGTGACGCGGCGCGTCATCAAGCATTTGAAGCTGCATATCAATTTATTCGTCGCGTGGAGTCTGAGTCTAAATGAATCGTTCGTTATTATGGTTGGGCGCGGCCCTCTTCACGTGGGGGATGGGCGAGGGCATGTTCCTTTTGTTCCAGCCGATTTATCTTCAACAATTGGGTGCCGACCCGATTTGGATTGGCGTGATTCTCGGTGCATCCGGCGCGATGATGACGGTCGCGCATATCCCTGCCGGACATTTATCTGACCGCATCGGACGTCGGCCAATGCTGATCGCGTCATGGACGATTGGTGTGGCGGCCGCGCTGATCATGGCGCTTGCAGATCGTCTTGCCGTTTTTATGATTGGCATGTTGCTCTATGGCTTTACCGCGTTCGTTGTTTCGCCGATGGACAGTTATGTGACCGCGGCGCGCGGCCAGTTATCGGTGGCGCGCGTGATCACATTCATGAGCGTGGCTTACAATGCCGGTGCGGTGCTTGGGCCAATCACTGGCGGATGGCTTGGCGATCACCTCGGGCTACGCAATGTTTACTTTTTTTCGGCGAGCATATTTTTTGTTTCAACGATTTTGATTCAATTTATCGCGCCCCAACCACGCGATCATCACGATCCTGAAAATCCGCCGCAAAGTTTGCTGTCCAACAAACGTTACTTCGGATTCCTCGCGGTCTTTTTTGTTGTGGCTTTTGCGGCGTATCTGCCTCAACCGTTGACACCGAACTTTTTGCAGAATCAACATGGCCTTTCGCTTAGCCTGATCGGCGAACTTGGTTCGATTGGAAGCTTCGGCAACGCCGTGCTTAATTTTTTGCTTGGATTGTTCGAAGCGCGGTCAGGGTTTGTTTTTGGTCAGCTTGGTGTGGCGGCGTTCTCTTTGCTTCTCTGGCGCGGTACTGGCTTTGAATGGTTTGCGATAGGATATTTTCTATTAGGTGGTTTCCGTGCTTTGCGCGGCCTCGGCGTGGCGCAGGTGCGTCCATTTGTTCACGAATCGCAAATGGGATTGGCGTATGGGATTGCCGAAACCCTTGGCTCCGCGACTGCTTTACTCGCACCACCGCTGGCTGGTTATTTATATTCGATTGACCCGGCGTTCATGTATCCAGTGAGTCTTGTTCTGATTGGATTCGGATTGGTCATCAGCTTGATCTTTGTCCCGCGCTCGAAAAAAATTCTGGTTGATCACATCGAACTCGCGCCGGACCTTTGATTGGATTCTATTATGTTGGAAATTGTTCCTTTCACTCTCGGTCCCGTTCAAACCAACGCTTATCTCGTCGCAGATTCTGCTTCGGGTGTTGCGGCGGTTATTGACCCGGCGTGGGATGGTCATCTTATCCTCACCGAAGCGCAAAAACGAAATTGGCGTATTGCACATCTCTGGTACACACACGCGCACTTCGATCACATCGGCGGCGCGGGCGCGATTGCTGATGCGTTGAACCCGTTGCCATTGGTTGCGCTTCATCCTAACGATCACGTTTTGTGGCGCGCGGCTGGCGGCGGCCCGATGTTTGGATTCAACATTGATCCCGGCCCCGAACCGACGATTGATTTATATCAGGGACAGATTTTGAAATTGGGTAATGTCCAATTTGAAGTCCGCTTCACACCGGGACACACAACCGGTCATTGTATTTTTTATGTCGCTGAATCCAAAGTCTGCTTTTGTGGTGATTTGATTTTCAAAGATAGTGTGGGTCGTACCGATCTTCCGGGCGGTGATTCGGATATGCTCGTGAACAGCATCAAAACCCAAGTGTTTACCTTGCCCGATGAAACGCGCCTGCTCTCCGGTCACGGCCCCGAAACGACGGTTGGCGAGGAGAAGCGGTTCAATCCGTTTGTGGGAAGTTCTCCATTAGGATAATTCATGGAAAAAGTCGAATCAACTACAACGCGCTTCGCGGCGCTCCGTTATCGAAATTTTAATTTACTTTGGTCGGGCTTGATCGTGTCCAACATGGGCACGTGGATGCAGAATGTCGCAAACGGCTGGCTGGTTTTGCAATTGACAAATTCTCCGCTCTGGCTCGGCCTGCTGGGTCTGAGCTTTGCGCTGCCGATGATATTTTTGCCGCTCATCGCCGGCGCAGTGGTGGACCGCGTTCATCGCGTCAAGCTGCTTTATGTTACACAAACGACGCCGATGTTGATTGCATTTGCGCTGGCCGCGCTGACTTTGCTTGATGTGATCAACGTTTGGCATATTTTGATTGCTTCATTTCTTAGTTCTGCCGCGCTCGCTTTCGATAATCCTGCGCGCCAGGCTTTAATTCCGGATTTAGTTCAGCCGAAGGATTTGCTGAACGCGCTTTCGCTCAATTCCGCGACGTATAATGGCGCGGCATTAATTGGCCCCGCTTTGGCTGGTGCTTTGCTCGGACCTTTGGGCGCGGGCGCTTTGTTCTTCATCAATGGAGTCAGCTTTCTGGCTGTCATCTTTGCTTTGGCGGCAATGCGCGATTTTCGGACGCACAGCGGAGGTCAACATAAATCCTTTGGTGATTCGGTGCTGAAAGGTTTTTCTTACGCTTGGAATAACCGCATGATTTTGGCATTGCTTGCGCTTTCTGCTCTGGCCGCGATCTTCGGACGTTCCTATCAAAATTTGTTGCCCGCTTTTGCGCGCGATATTTGGCATTCCGGCCCGGAAGGTTATGGGTTGCTGTTGGCAGCCGCAGGCGGGGGCGCACTGGTCGGCGCGTTTGGATTGGCATCGTTCAAGAAAGTCGAACGCCAGGGCGCGATCATGCTGGTGAACGGGTTACTGTTTAGCATTTCACTTGTTATCTTTGCCATTAGCCCGAATTTGATTTTAGGGATGATCATGTTATTCGTTGCTGGTGTAACTTCGACCATCTACGGGACGATCATCGCCACATTTATTCAAGTTGCCGTGCCGAATGAATTGCGCGGACGAGTCATGAGTCTATATGCGATTACTTTGATTGGCTTGCCGTCGCTTGGTGCACTGGGAAGCGGCGCGGTCGCCGAATGGCTTGGCGGCTTGCAAGGCGCGCCGCGCGCGGTGTTATTAGCGTCCATCATATTGGGCGTAATTTTGATTTTTGTGTTGCCTGTTTTCTGGAAACGCGATATGCCAGAAAGATGAGCCTCATAAATAAAATGAACCGCCGCTTTCAAAGCGGCGGTCAGAGTTCTTTATTTTGCTATCTGTTTCTTCATTGAAAATTTCAGGGCGGTTTTGTAAACCATTCCCAGTTTCTCCGACAACGCTTTTGCTTCCGCATTGCCTTGATTGGCCGCGCCATCCACTTGTGCGACCAGCCCATTCAAGGCTTCCATGAATGCGTCGTTGATCATGGATTCGTTGGCGGCCAGCATTTTTTCGACACCCGCTTCATCAGGTGCGTCGAGTAGTTGTTCGACGAACGCCACTTCCGGCGGTGTCGAAGCGGTCTGCAAAATTTCCAACATCTTTTGCAGTTTGCCCATGCGCGCGTAATCGTTCTTTTCCGACGCCTGCCTCAACATGGTTTGTGCGATGTCCACTGCATCTTGTGTAAAGCCGTCGAGATTATCTTGGGTGGCTTTGGCAATGTCATCCTGTGCGAGAAGTTTTTCGATGAATTCCTGCGCCTGTTTGTAGCGCGCTTCCATTTGCTTATCAATCTCATTCACGAAGTCAAGCAACTTCTCGCGCAAGCCTTCGAGCTTCTTCTTCTCGTCCCCCGACTTCTTGTCAATCATCTCCGTCAGGCTTTGGAAGAAAGTGTAGTCCATGCCGTTGCGTGCCAATGAGACGTAGGCTTTGAGCCGCGCATCGCTTGGAGCCTGTATCATCATCTCAAGCAGTTTTTCACGCGTCAGGTTTTTGCCCGCGTCCTGCAAGGATTTTGCCGCGGCTTCCAATTCGCCGACTGATTCCTGCAACTGACGGCCGTACTCGGTCTCGGTCATCAACTGCTTCTGGAGGTCAGCCATCTGTTTGCCGAGTTGTTCCTGTCCGCTTTGCATGCCTGCTTGGAGGAGTCGGCTGAATAAGGCGAAGAACTGTTCATCGAACAGTTTTGTATTCTGCTTGATGATTTCCGTGCGGACATCAGGTGATGTGGCTTGAAGCAAGCGATCAATCAAATTGAGGCGTTCTTGTTGTGCCTTGATCATCTCCGGCGTGATGCCATCTTTGCCGAGGATGGTTTCCATCATTGACTCAAAGGTCAGGTTGGCGACCGGCTTGAGCAGATAAGCCTTGCGTTTCTCGGCTGGCAGGCGAATGGTGATTTGAGTGATCATCGGCCCGATGAGTCTTTCCTGTTCGTTGATAGGCATTCCCAGTTCAGGTGGGAAGAAGGTGAGCAGAAGTTCTTTGTCCGCATCGTGATAGACGATGGGCGTAGCGAGGCGGCCTTCATATCCGCAGTACGGACAGTGAGCCATGTTCGAGACGCCGCCTAATAGGCGTTGTTTCGCACCGGGATCATTGGTCACGTCGAAGAGCTGCTCGACATTGGCGGTGATCATTTGTCTACAGCGGGGACAGGCAATTTGAGTTTGAGGCATGTAATGATTTCCAACTTTCGATATATTTTATGTTGGGGACAGCAGGACGAACGAACGTCAAGAATTTTTCATCGTCCTGCTGTGCCCTTACTTTTCAATATGTCGTTGCGAGGAGTGGCGTTCTTCCCGACGTGGCAATCTCATATTTACTGGTTACTTGAGATTGCCACGTTGCCGCTTGGTCCCGACCCTGAACCCTCACAGAGCAAAGGGCTTAGGGCGCAGGGCGTTACGTGGCGCCATGGCGCCACTACTCGACCAGCGGCTCCTCGCAATGACATTTATCCAACTAATTCTTCCAACCGGTCGAAGTCTTCCAC
>JAJYOH010000383.1 GCA_021796315.1 Chloroflexota bacterium | reverse complement strand
ACCAACCTTCCGACAACCTTACCGCGTGTTTCTCCGGCAAGCCTGCCTCACGGATTCGATTCTGCACCTCGATAATGTTGTACTCTGTCCGCCGCGCTTCCCAGGTATGTGCCTTTGAATCATAGAGCGCGTACGCGGCGCGTGGATCACGGTCGCGCGGCTGCCCCACTGAACCCGGATTCAAAATGCAGCGCGGTGTGAGCGGCCTGGCATTCCTCTCCTTTGTAACTTCCAGGGTCGCGCGGTCGTTCTGCTCGTCTAACTGGAACATGGCCTGCACGTGTGAATGTCCCACAAAACAATAGGGCGTATCGAAATGGTCGAAGTTCAAACGCGCCGAGAGCGTGTTCAACACATATTCCCAGATCGGGTCGCGCGGGCTTCCGTGTGCCATCGTTACCTCGCCGCGTACCTGCGCATTTTGCGGAAGCATACGCATGAAATCCATGTTATCGGCAGTTAACACTTTTTCCGTCCAGGCCAGCGAACGGCGCGCGTCGCCGTTGAATGCTTCAAAAGGCATGCGTCCGATCACAGCCACATCATGGTTGCCAAGGATACAGGTCAGGTGCGTCAACTCGCGCACTTGCACCACCACCGCATTCGGGTCTGGTCCATAGCCTACCATATCGCCAAGACACCAGGTCTCGTCCACCGTTCCGGCGTCGTTGAGCACAGCCTCCAGTGCAGTGTAATTTGCATGAATGTCCGAAATGACCAGAATGCGCATGATTACTACAGGAGCGCCGCGACATGTTCGATAATGGCTTCGGCCACTTCGGCCTTGCTCACCAACGGCAAAGATTCTTTTTCCCCATCTGCAAATAAAAAGGTGACGCGGTTTGTCTCCACGCCAAAGCCTGCATCGTGCGACGAAATATCGTTGGCAACAATAAAATCCAAATGTTTGGACTTGAGTTTCTCGCTTGCATTTTCAAGCACATCCTGCGACTCGGCTGCGAATCCAACCGTGACACGCGGCCGCTTCTTTTCTCGACTGAGCACGGCCACCGCTGCGAGAATATCTTCCGTGGCTTCAAGCTCCATCTGCGGACTCCCGTCCCGTTTCTTCATCTTGTTTCCCGCGGCCTGCTTCGGGCGGAAATCTGCAATCGCGGCGGCCATGATGAGCACATCGGCATCGGACGATTCTTTCAACACCGCGTCCAGCATTTGCTTGGCGGTCTCCACGTTGATAACATTTGTGCCGGCAGGCGGCGTCAACGCGGTGGGCGCGGTGATAAGCGTAACATCTGCGCCAGAGTCAATGGCGGCTTGAGTCACTGCGTAACCTTGTTTGCCGGAGGAGCGATTGGTCAGCACGCGCACGGGGTCGAGCGCTTCGTGAGTGCCTCCAGCCGCGACAACGACTTTTTTAGCGGCGAGCCGCCCGCGGCGTCCGAGCACGAGGCGGATATGACCGATCAATTCAGGCGGTTCGAGCAAACGTCCAACGCCTGAAAATCCGGATGCCAAATGTCCTTCGGCTGGTCCGGCGATGTGTGCGCCGCGCTTCATGAGTATCGCGAGATTCTCCTGAGTCGCCGGATGGTCGAACATGCCGCCGTCCATGGCGGGCGCGATAAGCAGCGGGCATTGCGCGGCCAGCGCGGTGATGGTTAGCAAATTATCAGCTGCGCCTTGTGCGAGTTTTGAAATGGTGTTGGCCGTGCAAGGCGCAATGACGAGCAGATCGGCGCTCTTGCCAAGGCCCACGTGAAGCACGTGTGCTTCGCTGCCCCACAGATCGGATTCAGTGTAAGCCTTGCGGCCTGTGACCGACTGCATGGTGAGCGGCGTGATGAACTTTTCCGCGGCGGGCGTGAGAATGACATCCACTTGTGCGCCCATTTGCGTCAGCTTCGAGGCGAGGTCAGCGGCCTTAAAAGCCGCGATCGAACCGGTCACGCCGAGCAGGATATGTTTTCCTTTTATTACGCTCATATATGCTGATTATACTTCCTAAGCGAGGCCGATCTTTTCAGGCAAAGCGCACCCTGCGGCGCTCGCTCAAGTCAGGAACAAAATGGCGACTCCCGCCATCGCCAGAAGAGTCCCAGCGATGGCCTGCCAGCCGAGTTTCTCTTTGAAAATAAAATGGCTGACCGGGAGCATGAAGATCGGAGAGAGCGATGTCAGCGTGCTAGCCACTCCGACCTGCGCGTGTTGGACGGCCAACAGGGATGACGAAACTCCCAGCACAGGACCGATCAGCGCCGCGACGGCAAGTTGCTTGATGGCAGTTGGATTTTCTTTGAGTGTACTAAAAGTCTTGCCAACTTCTTTTTGAAAAGCCGTGAAAATCCAAAGTGCGAGAGCGGCGGCTAACATGCGGATGGCGTTGCCCTGGAACGGCGAGAAATCCCCGCTCATACCTTGTTTCGAAAAGACATATCCGGTTGCCTGAAAGACTGCTGATAGAAGGCCATACAGAATTCCGATCAAGGCATGACGTGATATTTGTGTCTTGCCGTTGCCTTGTTCAAGAATGACCCACACGATTCCGGCCAGCGTCAGGGCGATGCCGATGATCTGACCCGCGCGCAAAGTCTCGCCGAAGAACGCCCACGCTTCCAGCGCGCCGGCGATGGGCGAGAGACTGAGCAATAACATTCCAAGCCGTGGACCAATGGAAAGATAGGATTGAAAGAGAAAAGCGTCGCCCAACGCCAGGCCGATTACGCCGGAAAGCGAGAGCCATGTCCAGCGGCTGGAGCCTGCGTCAAAAGGCAGGGGCTGATGAAAAAGAATCAGATTGATGATGATCAGATAAATCAATGCAAACACAAGGCGCGTGCGGTTGGAAATGACCGATCCAACTTTTTGCCCAGCCTGTGTAATAAAGACCGCATTGATTGCATACAAAATTGATGTGGCAATACCAGCGATCTCGCCGATGTAAGTTGACATGAGATTCCTGAAATAGTTGACAGTCATCTTGAAGATGACTGTCAACTTGATTTATTTGCTGAACGTTCCCATTAACTCGCCTTGTGCCAAAATGTGACCATCCATGGCTTTGAGTAATTGGTCTTTGCGCACACCGGATGACAAACTCAAAAGTGTGTCGAGCGCATACAGTTTGAAGAAATAACGATGCGTTCCCGATGGCGGGCATGGCCCGTTATAACCCAAATTGCCGGATGAATTTTTCCCTTGCAAACTTCCGTCGCTGAGTTGTCCTCCGGCGGGCGCGGCCTCGGACAGGGAATTTGTTGTCGCGGGAATGTTGTACATCACCCAATGCACCCACGTGCCCATCGGCGCGTCAGGATCGTCCACGATCAGGGCGAAGGATTTTGTCGCGACAGGTGCGCCTGTCCATGAAAGATCGGGGGAAATTTCGCGGCCGAGACAGGAATATTTCGACGGGATGTTTTGTCCCGACGCGAAGGCGTTGCTGGTGAGAGATAGAGTCATTGTTACCTCCTGAGTTGCAGTTGAAGTGCAGGCTGAAAGCATCAGCATTAGAAAAATCAAAAGAAATTTTTTCACAGGTCTTCGAGCTTTGTGTTCGGGAATTGCAGGATAAAGTCCGGGCCGTAGACGAGGCTTGGAGTTTGGAAGCCCGGTTTCAGGCGCTGCCCTGAGCCGGTCGAAGGGTCCGACGAAAGGATGCGTTTCATGATCTCGACTGTAGTCTGCGCGGTAAGCGAATAACCGTCCGGCGTCTGAAGTTTTGCGCGCACGCGTCCGCCTTCGCTGTCTGTCGCTTCGCCGATAATGATCGCAAGTCCGCGCTTGCGACTTTCTTCGGACGGGCCTGACGGAAACGCATCGATCACCGACTTCATTATATTTTTTGCTAGGCGGGTATTCAAGAGCGGACCGATGAAACGGCTGACGTGCAGAAAATCGATCATCGTGCGCGGCAGAACCATGAAGGTTTCGATGTTGGGAATGCCCGTGCTGTAATACGCGGTGCTGACGTCGCCCCAGCCGATGGAAACCGTTTTGACCGGACCGCGCCCGAAATCTGCGTTGACGAATTTCCAGGCGGGCGGCACTTGAATAACTTTTCCATCTTTACGAATCCGTCCATTGCGGTGCATATTTTCGATGCCTGATTTGGCCGTGCCGCGCGAAACACCCGCGCCGATCTGGCGAATGAAAAGTTGCAAATGATCTGCTAATGGAAGTTCTTGTTTAAGATGCGCGCTCAAACAATCCGACGGAACCACATCGAAGCCTGCGCCTGGCAGAAGCATGATGCCCCCATTTTTTGCCTGAGCATCAAAGGTTGCCAAAGCTTCAAAGCCTTCGATCTCGCCGCTGATGTCCACGTAATGACGTTTGGTCCGCAAACAAGCCTCGGCCATCTGACGAAATGTCAGCACGAAGGGACCGGCGCAATGCAGAACTGCCTCGACTTCCATCAAAGCTGAATCAAGCGCGGCTGTGTTCGAAAGATCAAAGGCGCGGTAATCGAGCCCGAGTTTTTGCGCCTGCGCTTTCAAGCGAGTTTCATCGCGGCCCGCCAGCAAAGGCCGCATTCCATTTTGGACGGCGCGATCGGCGATCAATTCGCCGGTGTAACCATAGGAACCATAAAGCAAAAAAGTTTTCATAACTTCTTCACAAAATGCACCAGGCGTTCCGCTTCTTCGTAGCCAAGTTTGTGATGTGCGCGGATGCTGGCGGCATTGTCCAGCCAGGTGTCCGAGGCCATTTCGACGCAGCCTTTGCCGCGCGCCCAATTTTCCGCGGCGTTTACGAGCGCGCCCGCGATATTGTTTTTTCCGCGCATGTGTTCATCAACGAACCAGCCTTCGATGTATCCAACCGGACTGGTCTCGCAGCCTTCGCCATACTCGCGTAAACGCGCTTCGATCATTCCAACAGGCCGCTCGTCCGCGAACGCCATAAAAACTGCATCGCGGTCGCTGGCGAGAATTTCGTCCATGTCAAAATCGAGATATTCATCCGGCGCTTCAGGCCAAATGCCTTTTCGCATTCGTAACCATTCGGGCTTGTCGGCATGAGTTGCACGGCGGATCGTGCTGTCGGTCATGATCTCTCCTGGATCATTCGGATGCCGAGAAGTATAGTCCACGCCGCGATCAATAGCCAGATGAGAATGATGATGCCCGCGCCGATCCATCCCACGCTTCTTTCCGCGCTTTTAGCGGACGCCGTTAAACGGGCCTCATCCATCACTTCAAGCGGGATCAACTTTACAGCCAGCGCGATGCCTGCCGGGACGAGGATCAGATCGTCGAGGTAGCCGAGCACCGGAATAAAATCCGGGATCAGGTCAATTGGGCTAAAGGCGTAGGCAAGAACAAGCACCGCAACTATCTTTGCATACCACGGCGTGCGCGAGTCGCGGAAGGCAAAATATAAGGCGATGGTTTCGTATTTCAGTGTGCGGGCGCGTTGTTTTAATTTGTCAAGCATGTTGATGTGTCTGAATTATATTTCCAAAACCCTCGATAAAGAACAGCCCGACGAAAAATCGTTGGGCTGTTTTGCTTTTTACTAAATGCTATGCGAGGAACAAAATCGCCACCCCTGCAACCGCGAGTACCGTTCCGGCTACCGCCTGCCAGCCGAATTTCTCTTTGAATGCGAAATAACTGATCGGCAGGACGATCACCGGCGGCAGAGCCATCAGCGTGCTGGCAATGCCGATCTCCGTGCATGGCACCGCCGCTGAAATACCATTTGAAGAGCCGGTCGCCGCCATCGCCCAAAGAATTTTCGGGGCTGTCGTTCGGCCCAGCGACAAATCCATCCAACGACATCGAGAATCCGGTTGTAACTTTTCCGATTTCTTTTTCCTTTCTTTACTTTTTACCAGTGATTGATGATTTAACCTTCGTATACGTCAGATCAAAATCGTTTTCCCAATTCGAGCCATCGAGCGATTTCTCCCTGCGGCCCGTGATGACGTTGCCGTCTTTGCTGAAGTTACCAATAAAGCGCTGTGAGAATCCTGGTGCGTCACGCCATAATTTCCAGACGCCATCCGTCAGGCTCATCTGCAATATGCGAGGGACACCGCGTGAGTCGTAATAGAGAACGCCAAACGTCTCGCTGGATTCATCGCCG
>JAJYOH010000382.1 GCA_021796315.1 Chloroflexota bacterium | reverse complement strand
TTTATCATTCGATAGGATTTCAAGAAGCTGGTTCAGTTGCGGGCCGATGCGCTGCAACTCCTGTTTATGAACTGCGGAGAGTTGTTCCAAAAGATTTGAGCCGCGCTCTGTCAATGTTACATAAACCTGCCGATGATCCTGTTCCGAGTTTTTCCGGGTGACCAGTTTCTCTGCGACCAGGCGGTTGACAAGTTCCACTGCGCTGTTGTGCCGCGTCTGCAGGCGTTTTGCCAGTTCACCAATCGTGACGCGTTGCTGCGATGGGAAACCTTTGATTGCCAATAAGGCCTGATGTTGATGGGGGGTAAGGCCAAGTTCACGCGCGGCATCTTCGCTAAACCGCAAAAACTGACGGAGTGAATAACGGAATGAGGCTAGAGCCTCATATTCGGATTGTTTTATGGAAGCCATTCTGTCTCCACTGTTGTTTGTTGATTGTAGCCCAAAGGGTACGATGGCGGGCATTGAATTATATCGTAATACGATATATAATTCGGCATCCCTTTTGGAGGCAAATTATATGCAAAGAAATATTGTAGATAATAAATTCACATCCAGCAGCATTCAGTCTGGCGATTTTCGAGTGTTGATGGTTTCGCTCCTGGCTGCAGCAATCGGTCTGATCGCTGGTATTGTCGCGTACGCATTATTGACCCTCATTGCAATCATCACGAACCTGGTTTATTTTCAAAAGTTTGGCCTGACCCTGCCGAGCTTGAAAAGTAATCCGCTTGGGGTTTGGGTATTGATCGTTCCTGCGCTTGGCGGCTTGATCGTCGGCTTGATGGCGAAATATGGATCGCCAAAAATCAAGGGGCATGGAATCCCCGAAGCGATGGAAGCTGTGTTGGTGAATAAAAGCCGCATCGCTCCGAAAGTGGCAATTTTGAAACCACTCTCCGCTGCCATCGCCATCGGCACAGGCGGGCCGTTCGGTGCAGAGGGACCGATCATCCAGACCGGCGGCGCGTTCGGCTCCTTGATCGGACAGTTGCTTCACACCACAACTGCTGAACGAAAAGTTTTACTGGTATGCGGCGCAGCGGCAGGCATGGCTGCCACATTCAGCACTCCGATTGCAGCGGTTATTTTGGCAATTGAATTATTGTTATTTGAGTTCAAGTCGCGCTCGTTCATTCCATTGGTTATTGCCAGCACACTTGCAACGACGGTCCGTTTTCTTGTGATCGGCGCGGGGCCGATGTTCGTGGTTCAGGCCGTGGATTTTGGGATCCCTGATAATTTGCCGTATTACATTGTGCTCGGTCTCTTGTGCGGACTTGCTGCAGTCGCCATCAGCAATTCTTTATATTGGTTCGAAGATTTGTTTGACCGCTTGCCAGTGGACGAAGTTTTCCTTCCGGCCATCGGTGCGTTGGCCTTGGGTATCATTGATTTCTTTGTGCCGCGCGTGCTCGGCGTCGGCTACGACACCATTTCAGATATTCTCAATGCCCGCCTCGTTCTCTCGACCCTTTTGCTGATCCTGGTTTTCAAAAGCCTGGCCCTCGTCATCTCGCTCGGCTCCGGGACTTCGGGCGGGCTGCTTGCCCCAATGTTCATGGCCGGGGCGGCTTTGGGTGGAGCATTTGCAATGATCGTCAACCAGGTCATTCCCGGTGCGAATCTATCGCCCGCCGCTTTTGCGCTGGTTGGAATGGCTGCCGTTTTCGGGTCCGCGGCGCGTGCCACATTCACGCTCATCATTTTTGCTTTTGAAATTACGCGCGATTACAATGCCATCCTGCCGCTGATGCTGGTCTGTGTGATCGCGGATGGAGTGGCGATCCTGTTGATGCGAAATTCGATCATGACCGAGAAATTAGTCCGACGTGGCGTGCGTATCCCGCAGGATTACGAGGCGGATATTCTCCAACAAATTGACGTTGGTGAAATGATGGATCGCGACCTAAACGCTGTCCCAAGTACGATGAAGGTCAGCGAACTGGCTGACCGCATTGCGCGAGGCGACAAGAAACTTGGACACCATCAGGGTTTCCCCATTGTGGATGAAAAGAATTTGCTTGTTGGCATTGTTACATGGGGCGATATCACAAAATCTGTCGCCGATAATACTGCGAGCGAAAAGACTGTTCTCGAAGCAGGCAATAATGAACTCATTTTGACTTATCCGGATGAATTGCTGCACGATGCCGTACTTAAGATGTTACATAACGATATTGGCCGTTTGCCGGTTGTGGATCGCCAGAACCCCAGTCGATTGGTTGGATATCTAGGACGTTCATCCGTCATAGCAGCTCGGTCGCGGCGCTTGCACGAGGAACGTGTGCGCGAGCCGGGCTGGTTGACAACAGGTGTTCCAGGATTAGTTAAAAAAGAACCGCCTGCCATTATTTCATCGAATGGCAAGCGGCCCAAAGCGTCGAAGCAGTCTGCGAAAAAGAAATAATAATCTTACTGCTCGTTAAGAGCAGCGATTCAGCAGCTTATTTATATTTACTTACTACTCGGCTTTGACGATGCAGTCCACCGGGCAGGCTGCGACACAAC
This sequence comes from Chloroflexota bacterium, assembly GCA_021796315.1. The sequence goes on along the minus strand of JAJYOH010000382.1, from coordinate 3,559 downwards.
GTGGAGAGTCGTAATGCCCCTCGCACTCGACGCACGTGTTCTGGTCGATCACGTATAAAGTGCTATCGCCTTCGCTGATGGATTCGGTTGGGCAGTCGGGCAGACACGCGCCACAGGCGATGCACTCTTCGGTAATTTTCATGGTCATGGGATGGAACTCCTTGATTAACGTCAACCTTTTGGGCTGCGTGCATAAGTGTATTCATCTCCCGAGTACCGTCAAATGACGAATGTCTGTTGTTTCAATAAATTTGTCACGATTTAATTTTGATTGAAAAGCACTCCCAAAAGAGAGAGACCGCCGCAAAGGCAGAAAACGATCACGAACGAAGCAACGATATAAATGACCATATTTTGCCGATTGGATTTGCCTGTCCTGCCGTTGTACTCTGTCCCGCAGGAATTGCATTTCACAAGGTTGAACATTTTGGGACCAAGGAATCCGCCCCACCAGGTATAGCTGACTTTCTTGGCGTCCTGCTTTCCACAGTTTGGACAGGGGGCGAATTGCTCAAGTTGTTGCTGCATATCTCCTCCGAAAGAAAAAATAGTGACGACAAATTTTGTCGTCACTATTTTTATCGCTTGTGCCATGATCGGTAAATCACACTTGGGTCATGGTATCTACTTCAACTGCGCTTTGATCTTCTCAGCCGTTTCTTTATATCCGGCAAGTTTTTCTTTTTCCTTTGCAACGACTAGAGCCGGAGCTTTATTCGCAAAATCTCCGCCGAGAAGTTTTTCCAATCGCTCGATGTGCGACTCGGCCTCCTTCAATTCTTTTTCAAGGCGGGACCTTTCATCGGCGAGATCGACCATACCGGCCAGCGGAATATAAATTTCCACGGAACCAACCACAAGCGCAATGCTATCGGCAGGCTTTGTTTTGAGCGAATCGAGGATGTTGACTTGTGATGGGTCGAGCCCCGCGAGAGATACAATCGTCGCAGATTGTTCTTTCAGCAGATTCGTTTTGTCACCAGCTGCGATGGTCGCCGCGATTTTCTTGGATGGCACAACGGATTTTTCCGCGCGCAGGTTGCGGATATTGCGGACAATTTCCTGAATGAGTGTGAAGTCTGCGGTCTTCGTTTCTTCCCAACCCTCGACTTCACGCGGCTCCGGCCACTTGGCGACGATCAACGCCTCCGGCCAATCCGCGGCGAGATTCGAGATTCGAGAATCGAGAATCGAATCTCGAAGATGTCCCCAAATCTCCTCCGTTACAAATGGCGTGAACGGATGGAGCAATCGCAGTGAAATATCAAGCACGCGGGCTAATGTCTCGATGGTCGAATATCGAGTATCGTCTTTTTTCATTTGCTCTTTGGCGATCTCCACATACCAATCCGCAAAATCGGACCAGAAGAAATCATAGATCTGTCGTCCGGCTTCGCCGTATTGGAAGTTTTGGAAGAGTCGTTCTACATCGCGCACAAGTTGTTCCATGCGAGCCCAGATCCAAGAGTCGGCAAGCGTCCAGCCCTCACCCCCAGCCCCTCTCCCAATTTGGGAGAGGGGTGCCGAAGGCGGGGTGAGGGAATCAATCGCCGTAATCACGAATCTTCCCGCATTCCACATTTTGTTCGCGAAGTTGCGGTTGGCTTCCACTTTCTTCACCGACAGATTCATATCGTTGCCGGGCGTGGCACCCACCAACAGTGTGAAGCGAAGCGCATCAGTGCCGTATTCATCCATAATCGTAAGTGGATCAATACCGTTGCCTTTGGTCTTGCTCATGCGTTGGCCAAATTCATCGCGGATCGTTCCGTGCAGATACACAGTATGGAACGGAATCTTGCCTGTGTATTCGAGGCCGCTCATGATCATACGAGCCACCCAGAAGAACAAAATGTCGTAACCGGTTTCAAGGACCGATGTTGGATAAAAATATTTATAATCGGGCGTTTCGTCTGGCCAGCCTAAAGTTGAGAACGGCCACAAGCCTGAAGAGAACCACGTATCCAACACATCATCATCTTGATGAATATTCTTTGAATGACACGTTGAGCATTCGGTTGGGTCTTTGCGCATCACGGTCATGTGGTTGTTTTCGCAATACCACACCGGAATGCGATGTCCCCACCAAAGCTGGCGGCTGATGCACCAATCCTTGATGTTCTCGAGCCAGTTGTAATAGACTTTTTCGAATCGCTCTGGCACGATCTTGATGCGCCCATCTTTTACGGCATCGAGTCCGGCTTTTGCCAACGGCTCGATTTTCACAAACCATTGAGTCGAGATCATCGGCTCGACGATTTCTCCGCCGCGCTGAGTGCGCGGGATGGTCGTTAAATATTTTTCTTCCTTGATGACCAGACCGGCCTTGCGCATGTCGGACCACAAATTTTTGCGTGCGTCGAATCGATCCTGACCCTTGTACGGGCCGCCGTTTTCATTGACCTTTGCCTCGGCGTCGAGCATGGAAATGATCGGCAGGTCATGTCGCTGCGCGATGGCATAATCGTTCGGGTCATGTCCGGGCGTGATCTTCAACGCGCCTGTGCCAAATTCCATGCTGACGTATTCATCTGCAATTACCGGTATCTCGCGTCCGATGATCGGCACGATGACTTTCTTGCCGATGAATTTTTTGAAGCGCTCATCGTTTGGATGAACGGCCACGGCAGTATCGCCGAGAATCGTTTCGGGTCGAATGGTGGCAACGGGGATGAATTCCTCTTCCGAAACCCTAAAGGTCTCCGAGACCTTTAGGGTTTCGGGTACGAGCTTATATTTGAAGTAATACAACGTGGCTTCTTCTTCGCTGTATTCCACTTCGAGGTCTGAGACGGCGGTCTTCAAACCGGGTGACCAGTTAATTAAACGGGGTCCGCGATAGATGAGTCCCTTTTCGTAGAGGCGCACAAAAGCCTCTCGCACTGCCCGACTCAGCCCCTCGTCCAGAGTGAAGCGTTCACGATCCCAATCGCACGACGCGCCGAGGCGTCGAATCTGATTCGTGATCATGCCGCCGTATTTACGTTTCCATTCCCACGTGCGTTTGAGAAATTCCTCGCGGCCAATTTCCTCGCGGGTTACTTCCTCTTTTTGAAGGAGGTCGCGTTCCACCATGAGCTGTGTGGCGATACCCGCGTGATCGGAGCCGGGAACCCACAACGTGGAAAAGCCCTTCATGCGATGATAGCGGATCATCAGATCTTCCACGCTGACGAACATGGCGTGGCCGAGATGCAGTTCGCCGGTCACGTTGGGCGGCGGAATGGAAATGACGAACGGCTTCACGTTCGGATCGAAGTCCGGTTTATTCGGGTCGTTGTGCGGCTTGAAGTATCCGCCTTTTTCCCACATCGAGTAAATGCGATGCTCGGTGGCTTTGAAATCGTAGGCTTTGGGTAATTCGTGTTTGGTCATTCGTACTCCTATAGGTCTGACTGGTCGGGTAAGTCTCACAAGTCCAAAAGGTCTGACGTGACTTGTAAGACCTGTTAGACTTTTTGACTTGTAGACCCTTAAAACAAAAACACCTCGTCCATCATGAGGACAAAGCGTTGCTTCGCGGTACCACCTCAATTCAACCTTACGGTTGCACTCGGTG